>NZ_JBJGZI010000005.1:0-192978 GCF_054050455.1 Geodermatophilus sp. SYSU D00684
GCCCGGGCCGAGCGTGGTGGCGCGGGCGAGATTCTAAAACGCCGGCGAATTGTGGGGCCGGGGGGACGTGGTGAGGCGGGGCGCGGGCGGGCAGGGCGACGCCCGGGACGACGGGCTCACCGCGACCAGCCGGGTGGAGTTCGTGCGGGGCGGGGAGCGCGTGGTGGAGACGCACGCGGTGACGTTCGTCCGCGGGGACGACGGGGAGCTGCTGGTCGACCT
Source organism: Geodermatophilus sp. SYSU D00684 (assembly GCF_054050455.1). Taxonomy (NCBI): domain Bacteria; kingdom Bacillati; phylum Actinomycetota; class Actinomycetes; order Geodermatophilales; family Geodermatophilaceae; genus Geodermatophilus; species Geodermatophilus sp. SYSU D00684. Next base: position 223 of record NZ_JBJGZI010000005.1, read on the forward strand.
CGACGTCGTGGCCTGACCCGGGAGACGACGACGGCGGCGCCCCGTCGCGGGGCGCCGCCGTCGGATCCTGCTGGCGGTGGCGGTGGGATTTGAACCCACGGAGGCTTGCACCTCACACGCTTTCGAGGCGTGCTCCTTCGGCCGCTCGGACACGCCACCGCCGAAGAGACTACAGGGCCCGCTTCCGGCGGAAGAACGCACGTAGGAGTGTCGCGCTCTCCTCGGCCCGGACCCCGCCGGTGACCTGCGGCCGGTGGTTGAGCCGGCGGTCGCGGACCACGTCCCACAGCGACCCGGCGGCACCGGCCTTGGGGTCGTCGGCGCCGTAGACGACGCGCGCCACCCGGGCCAGCACGCTGGCGCCGGCGCACATCGTGCACGGCTCGAGCGTGACGACGAGCGTCGCGCCGGTCAGCCGCCAGCCGTCGCCGTGCACCGCGGCCGCGGCGCGCAGCGCGAGCACCTCGGCGTGCGCCGTCGGGTCGCCCCGCTTCTCGCGCTCGTTGGCCGCCTCGGCGAGCACCGCGCCGTCCGGTCCCAGGACGACGGCGCCGATCGGGGTGTCACCCCACTCCTGCGCGGCGACGGCGAGCTGCAGCGCGCGGACCATCGCCGCGTCGACGACGTCGCCGGGCAGGACGCCGGCGGGGGCGCTCACGTCCGGGTGCCGGCCAGCGGGAGACCGACCAGCGCGGACAGCTCGGCGAGCGCGGTCGCGGGGTCGGCGACCTTGACCGTGTGCATGCCCAGCGCCCGGGCCGGCTTGAGGTTGATGCCCAGGTCGTCGAGGTAGGCGCAGTCGGAGAACGCGAGGTCGCGGCCGGTGGCCTCGTTGAGCCGGGCCAGCGCCCGCCGGTAGATCTCCGGCTCGGGCTTGCGCACGCCCTCGACCGAGGACTCGACGACGGCGTCGAAGAGGTCGAGCAGCTCGGCCAGCCGCCCGGTGCGCTCCATCGGCGCGACGTTGTTCGACAGCATCCCCAGCGGCAGGCCCGCGGCCCGCAGCGTCCGCACCGCCTCCACCATCTGCGGGCGGATCTCCCCGGACAGCGCGGCCAGCACCCGCCGGGCGTCCACCCGGTGGCCGGCGGCCAGCGCCTCGGCCTCGAAGGTGTCGACGAACCCCTCGGCGTCGAGCTCGTTGCGCTCGTACCGGGCCCAGGCGTTGGTGTCGGGATCGGTGCTGTTGAGCCGCCGGATCAGGCCCTCGGGCAGGCCGGCCTCGACCTCGTAGGCCGCGAAGGCGAGCATCGGGCTCTCGGTGATGACCCCGCCGAGGTCGAACACGACGGCGGTCGCGGTCGCGGTCGCGCTCACGCCCGCACCGCCGCGGCCAGCTCGTCGGCGAAGCCCAGCCGGGTGGCGATCCGCGCGACCATCTCGTCGGCCCACAGGTCGTCGGCGGTCACGATCGGGCGCAGCTCGTCCGCGGGCAGTCCGTCGTCTGCGAACACGTCCAGGTCCCCTCCCGGCCATCCGGTCTCGTCGTCGTCGAAGGCGCCGTCCTCGTCGACGGCGATCCCGTAGCGCTCGACCACCTCGGCGCCGAGCACCCACTCCTGCATGGTCGCGTCCGAGATCAGTGCCCGCACCATGCCCCCGGGGCCGTGCCGGAGCACGACGAAGTACAGCCGCGAGTCGACGACGACGACGAACGGCCCCGGCCACTCCTCCGCACCGGGGTCGCCCAGCGCCCGCTCGAGGACCGGCAGCTCGTCGGAGGCGTCGGCGGCCAGCAGCTCCACCCGCCAGCGGCCGCCGCGGCGGGCGACCCGCACCGCCCAGCTCGGCGGGGCGGCCGTCTCCGGGGCGCTCACCGGACCCGCAGCACGGTCAGGCCGTCGGCCAGCGGCAGCAGCACGGTCTCGAAGCGGGGGTCGGTGGCCAGCGCGGCGTTGAGGTCGGCCAGCACGCGGTCCTCGTCGTTCTCGGGCGCCAGCACGCGGCCGTTGCGCAGGGTGTTGTCCAGCAGCACGACCCCGCCGGGCCGCATCCGCGGGTGCAGCTCCTCGACGTAGGCGGGGTAGCCGCCCTTGTCCGCGTCGACGAAGGCCAGGTCGAACACCGGCTCGGCGGGGACCGCGCGCAGCAGGTCCAGCGCCTCCCCCAGCCGCAGCTCCACCCGGTCGGCGACGCCGGCCCGCTCCCAGTACCGGCGGGCGATCGCCGTCCACTCCTCGCTGCGGTCCAGGCACAGCAGCGAGCCGCCCTCGGCCAGGCCGCGGGCGATGCACAGGGCGGAGAACCCGGTGAAGGTGCCGATCTCGACCGCCCGGCGGACGCCGAGCGCGGCGGTGAGCAGCCGCATGAGCACGCCCTGCTCGACGGCGATCTGGAAGGTGGCCGGGACCTCGCCCCGGTCGGCCAGCGCGGCGGTCTCGGCGACCAGCGCGGCGGCCACCTCGTCCAGGGGCTCGGAGCTGGCCCGCACGTAGTCCGACACCTCCTGCGACAGGAGGAACGACCGCGGGGTCATGCCGGAGGCCGGGAGCGCGGGGAGTGCGGCATAGCCTCTGATCATGGCCGATCCCGCCCCCGCCGACGGAGCCGAGGTCGACGCCGCGCTGTTCGCGCAGCTGGCCGCCGACCCGCTCGCGGAACTGCTCGGCATCGAGCTCGAGGAGGTGCGGCCGGGGTACGCGCGGGCGGCCATGACCGTCGGCCCGCGGCTGCTCAACGCCGTCGGCACCGCGCACGGCGGCGCGACGATGGCGCTGCTCGACGTCGTCCACGCGGCGGTGAGCAACAGCCACGGCACGGTGGCCGTCGCGCAGGACGTGCACACCGAGTTCCTGGTCGCGGGCCGGCCCGGGGAGCGGCTGGTGGCCGAGGGCAGCGAGCTGCACCGCGGCGGCCGCACCGCCGTCTACCGGATCGACGCCCGCGGGGAGGACGGGCGGCTGGTGGCCACCGCGCTGGCCCGCGTCTTCCGCACCGACCGGCCCTGGGGGGCGCCGGCATGAGCCTCCCGGTCCCGACGATGCCGGCGCCGCCGGTCGGGGTGGTGGGCCTGGGGCAGCTGGGCGGGTCCCTGGCGGCCGCGCTGGTCGCCGCCGGCCGCGAGGTGTCCGGGTGGGACGTCGACCCGGCCGCGCGCGAGGCGGCCGCGGCCCGCGGCGTGCGGGTCACCCGCGAGCTCGGCGGCGTCGTCGTCCTCGCCGTCCCCCTGCCGGCGATGGCCACGGCCCTCGACGGCCTGGACGTCGAGCCCGCCGCCACCGTCACCGACCTCGGCTCGGTGAAGGTCCCGGTGCTCGCCTCGGTGGGGGCGGCGCTCGGCGGCCGGTTCGTCGGCGGGCACCCGATGGCCGGGACCGAGCGGTCCGGGCACGGGGCGACCGACCCCGGCCTGTTCCGCGGCGCGCGCTGGGCGCTGTGCCTGGAGCCGGGGACCGAGCTGCCGCGCTGGCTGCGCGCCGCCGAGGTGGCCCTCGACGCCGGCGCCGAGGTGGTGCCGGTGACCGCCGCCGAGCACGACGACGCCGTCGCCGCGGTCAGCCACGTGCCCCACCTGCTCGCCGCCGCGCTCGCCGCCGCGGCGGGTGACGCGGGCCCGCTGGCGCTCGGGCTGGCGGCCGGCAGCTTCCGCGACGGCACCCGGGTGATCGGCAGCGACCCGGCGTTCGTCACCGCGATGGTCGAGGGCAACGCCGGGCCGACGGCGGCCGCGCTGGCGCGGGTGCGCGCGCAGCTGGACCGCCCCTGGCCGGAGCTGGTCGCCGCCGGGCACGCGGTGCGCAGCGCGCTCCCCGGGCGCCGGCCGGTCCGCGTCCCGCTCGACCGGGTGGCGCTGCTGGCCCTGGGCCGGGCCGGCGGCGCGGTGACCCGGCGGCTGGCCGCGTTCGTCGAGGGCTGGGTCCCCGAGCGCTGACCGGTTACGCCGGCGGGACCTCGGGCAGAGTGGCGGGCATGGACGACAGCGAGATCCGCAGCCGCATCGACGCACTGGTCGAGGAGGAGCACCGGCTCCGCGAGAGCGGGGACCACACCGCCGAGCAGCGCACCCGGCTCCGTCAGGTCGAGGAGGAGCGGGACCAGCTCTGGGACCTGGTCCGCCAGCGGGACGCCAAGCGGCAGTACGACGAGGACCCGGACACCGCCGAGGTGCGCCCGAGGTCCGAGGTCGAGGGGTACCTGCAGTAGTCGAAGGACCCCCTCGCCCCCCCACCGCTCGCAGGCTCGCGGCGGGCCCCTGCGAGGGGCCGTTCCAGCACGTCGCTAGGCGGAGTCGCGGACCGGCCGGCGGTGCCCGGCGTCGTGGTGGCCGGTGCCCAGCAGGGCCAGCTGCCACAGCAGCCGGGCCCGCGGGTCGGTGAGCTTGCGGCCGGTCACCGACTCGATCCGCCGCAGCCGGTGCATGACCGTGTTGCGGTGGCAGTACAAGAGGTCGGCCGCGCGCGTCGGTGAGCCGTCGGCGTCGAGGAAGGCCGACAGCGTCTCCAGCAGCACCTCGCGCTCGTCCCCGGGCAGCTCGAGCAGCCGGCCGAGGGTCTGGCCGACCAGCCGCGAGGCGATCTCCGGGGAGTTGCTCAGCAGCGCCTCCGGCAGCCGGTCGTCGATGGTGACCACCCGGGCGGCGTCCTCGGGCAGGGTGCGCGCGGCGGTCTCGGCCAGCCGGTAGGCGCCGGCCACGGCCGCCGCGCCCTCGACGACGGAGGACACCCCGACCGGCCCGGTGGCCACGGCACCGAGCCAGGCCAGCAGCTCCGGCAGCCGGCGGGTCCCCATCGCCACCACGCCGACCGCGGCCTGCGACCGGGTGGCCCACGCCGAGCGGATGCCGCGCTTGAGCAGCGCCGATGTCGGTTCGAGGAACGCGTCCCCCTCCTCGCCGGCCGGCGCGACGACGACCACCAGCCGGCCGGCCAGCGGCACCGACAGCAGGTCGGCGGCGGTGCGGGCGTAGGCCGGGTCCCCGCCGCGGCCGTCGAGCAGCCCGTCGAGCAGCCGCTGGCGCTCGGCGGCGTCGAGCCCCGAGCGGCGCCGCTCCTCGTCCCGGTAGCCCTCCGCGGCGGCGCTGCAGCCGCGGTCGTTGGTGCGCCACAGCGAGCCCGCGACCTCGAGCAGCAGCCCGTCGTCGTGCCGGTCGCCCTGGCGGGACAGCGCGACCAGCGCCTCCCAGGTGATCTGGCCGCCGAGCCGGTAGGCGCGCAGTACGGCCTCCAGCGGGATGCCCTGCGCGGCCCGCAGCCGGCCGACGGCGCGGGCCCCCTCCGCGTGGCTCTGGTGGTAGGCCGCGGGGACGTCGGGCCGCAGGCCGCGGACGCCGACCTCGAGGTTGCGCCGCAGCGTCGCGCGCATCTGCTGGTCGCCCCCGAGCAGGGCCTCGCGGTAGGCGGGCTCGGTCTCGACCAGGACCTCCACCATCCGGTCGGTCAGCTCGTCGAGCCGGTCCAGCAGCGCCGGGACCAGTTCGGCGAGGCGCTCCTCCACACCCCAGGGGGCAGTCCGCACGCGCTCACCTCCTGTGTTCATCGCACAGAGCACAACACGCGGCTCCGATCACTGTGCGGTGCGCCCATTGTGACGGTCCTCACCGGCCAGCAGAGTCAAACGGACGTAGCCGTGACCCAATCGTCGCCCCTCGGGCGGCGGTCGGCAGCGCGGCGACCTCCCCGACGCAGAGGAGACGTGGGCACCTTGGCGCAGCCGCCGGAAACCGCAGGCAGCAGCACCCGGCACCAGGACCGATCGCCCACCGCCCGGCTCGAGATGACCGGGATCAGCGTCGCCTTCGGCGGCGTGAAGGCCCTCACCGACGTGTCGCTGACCGTCGAGCCGGGTCAGGTGCACGGGCTCATCGGCCCCAACGGCGCCGGCAAGACGACGATGTTCAACGTGGCCTGCGGGCTGGTCCGCGCCACCGAGGGCCGGATCGTGTGGCGCGGCCAGGAGCTGCGGCGGCTGCGGCCGAACCAGCTCGCGAAGCTCGGCATCGCGCGCACCCTGCAGGGCGTGGGCCTGTTCCCCGGCCTGACGGTGCTCGAGAACGTGATGGTCGGCGCGCACAAGCACGCCCGCGCCGGCTTCTTCTCCGCGCTGTTCGCGATCCCGACCTCCGACAAGGACGACGCCCGGCTGCGCGAGCGGGCCACGGCCGCCCTCACCGAGCTGGACGCCGAGGGCTACGCCGGCCGCTACCCCGGCAGCCTCCCGTACCCGGTGCAGAAGCGGGTCGCGCTGGCCCGCGCGCTGGTCTCCGAGCCCGAGCTGCTGCTGCTCGACGAGCCGGCCTCCGGCCTCAGCGAGGACGAGATGCACGAGCTGGGCGAGCTCATCCAGCACCTGAGCGGCCGGATGAGCGTCCTGCTGGTCGAGCACCACATGGACCTGGTCATGCGGGTGTGCGACCAGATCACCGTCCTGGACTCCGGCCAGCTGATCGCCGCCGGCACCCCGGAGCAGGTGCAGAACGACCCGGCGGTCACCGAGGCCTACCTCGGCGACGCCGTCGACGACACGACCGACGCCAGCGAGCTGGCCGCGACCGACGGGGGGACGACCCGTGGCTGAGGCGCACGGCAGCACGGCGGCAGGCACCGCCGGCAGCACCGCCGGGACCGGCCTGACCAAGGGCGCGGCGGCCCCCGCCGGCGGCGCGGCGACCGCCACCGCGGTCCTCGAGGTCGAGGGCCTGTCGGCCTCCTACGGCCCGGTCAAGGCGCTCGACGGCGTGACCCTGCGCGCCGAGCAGGGCCGGATCACCGCGGTGCTCGGGGCCAACGGCGCGGGCAAGACGACGCTGCTGCGCACGATCAGCGGCCTGGTCCGGCCCACCGCCGGCCGGGTGACCCTCAACGGCGAGGACGTCACCCGCGCCCCGGTCGAGGCCATGGTCACCAAGGGCATGGCGCACGTGCCCGAGGGGCGCGGCGTCATCGCCGAGCTCACCGTCGACGAGAACCTGCGGGTCGGCTCGCTGTTCCGCGGCAAGGTGGCGCAGGACGAGTTCGACCGCGTCTACGACCTCTTCCCGCGGATCCGGGAGCGGCGCAACCAGACGGCGCACACGCTGTCCGGCGGCGAGCGGCAGATGCTCGTCATCGGCCGCGCGCTGCTGGCCCGGCCGAAGGTCCTGCTGCTCGACGAGCCGTCCCTGGGCCTGGCCCCGCGGATCGTGGCGCAGATCTTCGGGCTGGTCCGCCACCTGGTCGACACCGAGGGCCTCTCGGTGCTGCTGGTCGAGCAGAACGCACGCAGCGCGCTGTCGGTGGCCGACACCGGCGTCGTGCTGAACCTGGGCCGGGTCGTGGTCACCGACGACGCCGCCCGGCTCGCCGGCGACGAGGACCTCCGGCACGCCTACCTCGGCTTCTAGACCCCGCTCCCCCGCAGCACCAGGAAGGCAGCCCCCACGTGCGAGAGTTCGTCAACCTCACCCTCGGCGGGGTGATCAACGGAGCGGTCTACGCGGCGTTCGCCCTGGCCCTCGTGCTCATCTGGCGGTCCACCCGGATCGTCAACTTCGCGCAGGGCGCGATGGCCGCGCTCACCACCTTCATCGCCCTCGCCCTGATCGAGAACGGCCAGTCCTACTGGGTCGGTCTCGTCGTCGCCCTGCTGGCCGGCCTGCTCATCGGCGCGGTCGTCGAGCGGGTCGTCATCCGCCCGGTCGAGGGCGGGCCGGAGCTCAACGCGGTCATCGTCACCCTGGGTCTGTTCATCGCGATCCAGGCGCTGATCTCGGTCCTCTTCGGCGTGAACCAGCGGGCCTTCGTCCCGCCGTTCTCGAACATCGGCTTCACCGTCGGGGACTCGAACCTGGCGCTGAGCCCGAACACCGTGTTCACCCTCCTCGCGGTGCTGGCGGTCATGGCCGGCCTGACCGCCCTGTTCCGGTTCACCCGCGTCGGCCTGGCCATGCGCGCCTCGGCCTTCGGCCAGGAGGTCGCCCGGCTGCTCGGCGTCCGGGTCGGCCGGATGCTCACCCTCGGCTGGGCGCTGGCCGCCGTCGTCGGCTCGCTGGCCGGCATGCTCATCGCCGCCGAGACCGCCTTCGTCACCCCGACGTTCATGGACTCGCTGATCGTGTTCGGCTTCGTCGCCGCGGTGCTCGGCGGGCTGGACTCGCCGGTCGGCGCCGTCGTCGGCGGGCTGCTGCTCGGCCTGCTGCTGAGCTACGTCCGCGGCTACGTGGCCGACGAGCTGGTCGGCCTGGCCGCCCTCGTCGTCCTCGTGGTCGTCCTGCTCGTGCGGCCCGGCGGCCTCTTCTCGACCACCCAGACCCGGAGGGCGTGAGCGGCATGAGCGACCTGCAGACCCCCGCATCCCCGCCGCAGGCCGGCGCCGCGTCGTCCGACGCGCCGTCGCTCGCCACCGCCGCGGCCGACGCGAGCTCGGCCCAGGCCACCGGCGGCCGCACGTTCCTGCCGCGCAACACCCTGCTGCGGCACCTGGTCGTGCTCGTCATCGGCGCCGTCCTCGCGGTGCTGCTGCTCGAGTCCACCGACCTCGGCTTCAACGCCCAGATCGGCTACGTGGCCTACTACGCCATCGCGGCCGGCGGGCTGACGGTGCTGACCGGCCTCAACGGGCAGATCTCCCTCGGCCACGGCGCGCTCATGGCCGTGGGCGGCTACACCACCGCGCTGCTGCTCGACGCCGAGGAGCCGCTGCCGCTGGCCGTGGTCTTCCTCATCGCGGTGGCGCTCACCTCGATCGTCGGCGCGATCGTCGGTGTGGCCGCGGCCCGCCTGCACGGCCCCTACCTGGCCGGCGCGACGCTCGCCCTCGCCGTCGGCCTGCCCGGCCTGGCGCTGTACTTCTCCGACACCCTCGGCGGCGAGCAGGGCCTGACGGTCTCCACCCCGGACCGGCCGGACTGGTTCGTCGAGACGATCCGCACCCTGTCGGGCAACTCGGCGTCGGGCGTGAAGTGGATCGCCTACATCGCCGTCGCCTGCCTGCTGATCACCTTCTTCCTGCTGGCCAACCTCATGCGCAGCCGGGTCGGGCGGACGTGGCGCGCGGTGCGCGACCAGGAGGTCGCCGCCGAGCTGGCCGGCATCAACCTGGGCGCCTGGCGGGTGACCGCGTTCGTCGTCAGCGCCGCGGCCGCGGGCCTGGCCGGCGCGGTGCTCGCGCTCGTCGTCCGGCTCACCGCGCCGACGGCGTTCACCATCGTCCTGTCGCTGTCCCTGCTGACCGCGATCGTCATCGGCGGTCTGGGCAGTCTCTTCGGCGCGCTGATCGGCTCGGCGCTGCTGGTCTTCCTGCCGCGCTACCTCCGCGACCTCGGGGAGTCCTTCGACATGGACGCCGCCCAGGCCGCCGAGATCTCCTACGTCGTCTACGGCGTGATCCTCATCCTGGTCATGCTCTTCGCCCCCGCGGGGCTGGTCGGCTCCATCCGGCTGGCCTGGATGAAGCAGCGCGCGCGGCGCAGCGCCGCCCGCGCCAGGGGGTGACGAGCCGGGACCCGACGGCTGTCCCCCACCCCGGCCAGCGGCCGCACCTCCGCTTCCCCACCCCCCATAAGACCCCCGGGCGACGGCGCCCGGGTCCCTCCAGAGGAGAACCCTTGACACGATCCTCACGACGCCTCGTCAGCTTCGTGGCCGCGGCGACCGTCGCCACCACCCTGGCCGCCTGCGGCGGCGGGGACTCCGGTGGCGGCGGTGGTGGCGGCAGCGAGGAGAACGAGGCCTCGGACGTCGGCATCACCGAGGACACGATCAAGCTGGGTGCGCACTACCCGCTGACCGGTGTCGCGGCGCCCGGCTACAGCGAGATCCCGACCGGCGTCCAGGCGTACTTCGACTACGTCAACGCCAACGGCGGGGTCAACGGCCGGCAGATCGAGTTCGTCTACCGGGACGACGCCTACAACCCGACCAACACCAGCCAGGTCGTGAACCAGCTCGTCCTCGAGGACGAGGTCTTCGCGCTCATGTCGGGCCTCGGCACGCCGACCCACAACGCGGTCACCGACTTCCTCAACAGCGAGGGCGTGCCCGACCTGTTCGTGTCGTCGGGCTCCCGGCTGTGGGACGACGTCGAGGAGAAGCCGTACACCTTCGGCTGGCAGCCCGACTACGAGATCGAGGCCAAGATCATCGGCCAGTACGTGGCCGAGAACTACCCCGACGCCAAGGTCGGCCTGTTCCTGCAGGCCGACGACCTCGGCGAGGACGGCGCCGCCGGTGCCCGGCGGTACCTCGAGGACCAGATCGTCGCCGAGGAGACCTACGTCCCCGGCAACACCGACGTCCGTCCGCAGATCTCGGCCCTGCAGGCCGCCGGCGCGGACCTCGTCCTGGGCTTCAACGTGCCCAGCTACACCGCGCTGTCGCAGCTGACCGCGCTGCAGCTGGGCTACCGGCCGCAGTGGTTCTACTCGAACATCGGCTCGGACCCGCAGCTGGTCGGCTCGCTGCTGGCCCGCTTCTCCGAGGGCCAGGTGAGCGACGCCAGCCTGCTCGACGGCGTCCTGACCACCGAGTACATCCCCACGGTCGACCAGCCGGACAACCCCTGGATCCAGCTGTTCCAGCGGGTCTGGGACGAGTCCGGCCAGGAGGGCGAGCTCAGCAACTACCGGGTCTACGGCATGTCGCAGGCCTACACGATGGTGCAGGCCCTGCAGGCCGCCGGCCAGAACCCGACGCGTGACGACCTCGTCGCCGCCGTCGAGCAGGCCGGCTCCGAGTGGCAGGGGCCGGGCTTCGCGCCCTTCCGCTTCTCGGAGGACCGCCACGCCGGCTACAGCGGCATGTCGGTCAGCCGGATCGTCGGCGAGGGCTCGGAGGACCTGACCCCCGTGCTCGTCACCGACAACGGCGACGCCGAGATCGAGGAGTACGACGGCGAGGCCGCCACCCCGCCGGAGAACGGCATCCCGGAGGAGGAGCCGATCAACTGACCGGGTCTCCCCGGCGCACGGCAGCGGGCCGTCGATCCCCTCGCGGGGGTCGGCGGCCCGTTCGCCGTCCCGGATGACCTCGCGAGAACACTCAGCTCCCGAAGTGTCGGCAGTTGATCTCCGGGTAGGGCTCCGCGCAGACCCCTGTCCGGGGGGACGACGGCGAGACGAGGAGCACGGCATGGTGCACGCGGCGCGGACGATCCGGCGGGCGGTGGTGACCGGCGGGGCCGGGTTCCTCGGCTCCCACCTGTGCGAGCACCTGCTCGACCGCGGCGTCGAGGTCGTGTGCCTCGACAACTTCCTCACCGGCTCGCCCGAGAACGTCGTCCACCTCATGGAGCACCCCGGTTTCCGCCTGGTGCGCTGCGACGTCACCGACTTCGTGCACGTCCCCGGCCCCGTCGACCTGGTGCTGCACTTCGCCTCGCCGGCGAGCCCCCTGGACTACCTGAGGATGCCGATCGAGACGCTCAAGGTCGGCAGCCTGGGCACCCTGCACACCCTGGGCCTGGCCCACGAGAAGGGCGCCCGCTACGTGCTGGCCTCCACCTCGGAGGTCTACGGGGACCCGCTGGTGCACCCCCAGCCCGAGGAGTACTGGGGCAACGTCAACCCGGTGGGCCCGCGCGGCGTCTACGACGAGGCCAAGCGGTTCAGCGAGGCGATGACCACCGCCTACCGCACCTCCAAGGGCACCGACACCGCCATCGTGCGGATCTTCAACACCTACGGGCCGCGCATGCGCCCCGACGACGGCCGGGCCATCCCCGCCTTCGTCGGTCAGGCACTGGCCGGGCGGCCGCTGACCGTGGCCGGAGACGGCTCGCAGACCCGCTCGATCTGCTACGTCGACGACACCGTCCGCGGCGTCCTCGCGCTGGCCTGCTCGGACCAGCCCGGCCCGGTGAACGTCGGCAACCCCGACGAGCTGTCGATGCTCCGGCTGGCGCAGTGGGTCATCGAGCTCACCGGCTCGTCGTCGGGGATCGAGTACATCGACCTGCCCGTCGACGACCCGAAGGTCCGCCGGCCCGACACCCGCCGGGCCGAGGAGCTGCTCGGCTGGCGGCCCACGGTCCCCTCCGAGGAGGGCCTGCGCCGCACGGTGGCCTGGTTCGCCGAGCAGCGGGAGGCCGCCGCGCTGCGCGCCGGCTGAGCCCGCCGGGTGTCCTGGGCCACTTCTCCGCGGGGCCCCTCCTCCGTGTCCTGATTCACGTTTACATTGGGGCAGGCGGCTAGGGGGCACGCCGAGGAACCGGACACTGACGGAGAGACATCGATGGGCCGCCACGCCGACACCAGTTCCATGCGCCGTGTGCAGCGCCCCGCACCCGTCGCGTTGGTGGTGGCCCTGGTCGTGGTGGCCCTCGTCGCCGGCGGCGTGGTGTGGTGGCTGGCCGGCTCGGGCAGCAGCGACGGGTGCGACACCACCCGCACCGTCCGGGTGACCGTCGCCCCCGAGCTCGGCGACGTCGCCCAGGACCTCCTCGCCGAGCCCCAGGACCTCGGCGGCGGCGCGTGCGCGGCGGCCGAGGTCACCGCCCAGGAGCCGCTGCAGACCGTCGGCGACCTCTCCGCCCTCGAGGGCTCCGCGCTGCCCCAGGTCTGGGTGCCCGACAGCTCGCTGTGGGCCGTGCGGGCCGGCGACGCGCCGCTGGACCCGTCCGGCTCCATGGCCACCTCGCCGGTCGTGCTGGGCACCAGCCGGGCCGCCGCCGACGAGCTCGGCTGGAGCGCGCAGGCGCCGCAGTGGAGCCAGGCGCTGTCCGGCGCCCGCCCGGTCGCCGTCCCGGACCTCGCCGCCAGCGCCGAGGGCGTCGCCGCGCTGGCCGCCGTCCGCTCGTCCCTCGGCGGCGGGGACGCCGCGGACAACGCCGTCGTCCAGGCGGTCCTGGCCGCCCGCCGCGGGCCGGCCGTCAGCCCCGCCGACGCCCTGGCCGCGGCGCGGTCCGGCGACCCCGAGTCGCCGCTGGTCCCGGTGAGCGAGCAGGAGGTCATCAGCGTCAACCGCGGCGCCGAGGACCCGCAGCTGGTCGCGGTCTACCCGGCCGAGGGCTCGCCCGAGCTGGACTACCCGGTGCTGCGGGTCGGCTCCCCCGGCGACGACGACCGCGCCGCCGTGGACGCCGTCGTCCGGGCGCTGACGTCGGAGGCCGCGCGCACCGCCGTCCTCGCCGCCGGCTTCCGCGACGCGGACGGGACCGCGCCGACCGACCCCGGCCCCGGCGTGCAGGAGCAGGCGCCCGAGGTGCTGCCGGTCGACGCCGAGCAGGTGCAGGGCCTGCTGGCCGAGCTCGCCCGGCTCGCCGCGCCGTCGCGGCTGCTCACCGTCATCGACGTGTCCCAGTCGATGGAGGCCCCGGCCGGCGACGGCACCCGCGCCACGCTCGCCCGGGACGCCGCCAAGAGCGCGCTGACCCTCATCCCCGGCACCTCGTCGATCGGGCTGTGGGTGTTCGCCTTCCAGCTGCAGGGCGAGCAGGACTGGGTGGAGCTCGCGCCCATCCGCACCCTCGACGAGGAGGTCGACGGCGGCACGCAGCGCGACGCGCTCGACGAGCAGCTCGACACCCTCCCCGGGCGGCTGACCCCCGGCGGCACCGGCCTGTTCGACACCGCGCTGGCCGCGGTCCGCGCCGCGCGGGACCAGTACGACCCCAACGCGGTGAGCAGCGTCGTCCTGGTCACCGACGGCACCAACGAGGACTCGTCGGGCATCGCGCTGGACCAGCTGGTGCAGACGCTGCAGGACGAGGCCGACCCGCAGCGGCCGGTCAAGGTCATCGGCGTCGCGCTCGGCCCGGACGCCGACGTCGCGGCGCTCGAGCAGATCGCGCAGGCCACCGGCGGCGCCGCCTACTCCGCCGTCGACCCCAACGACCTGCAGGGCGTCCTCTTCGACGCGCTGCGTCAGAGGTAGGGGCCGAGCCGCTCCAGCGCGGCGGTGACCTCGCCGACGGTGATCCGCGCGAGGTCCGGGTCCAGCGCGGTGCCCCAGGGGTCGCCGGTGCCGTCGCCGTGCCAGAGCACGACGTGCTGCGGTCGCGGCGGCGGTCCCCACAGCGCCGGGGACACCGGGCCGAACAGCACCACCGACGGCCGGCGGTAGGCGGTGGCCAGGTGCGCGACGCCGGTGTCGCCGCTGACCACCACCCGCGCCGCGGCGACCGTGGCGGCGAGCTCCAGGGTGGAGGTGCGCCCGGCGAGCACCGCGTCGTCGGACAGCCCGGCCCCGCGCGCCACGGCGCAGGCCAGCTCGCGCTCGGCCGGGCCGCCGGTGATCCGCACGTCGTGCCCGGCGTCGGCGAGCCACCGCGCGACCGCGGCGAACCGCTCGGGGGGCCAGCGCCGGCCGGGGAACGCCGCGCCCGGGTGCACCAGCGCGGCGCCCCTCAGCGCGGGGGGCACGGCCGGGACGGCGAGGTCGAGCGCGTCGGGGTCGGCCTCGACGCCGAGACCCTCCGACACCAGCCGGCACCAGCGGCGCACCTCGTGCTCGTGGGGGTACCAGGTGGGGCCGGGGTAGCCGGGGCTGGCGAAGGTCAGCAGCCGCCCGGGGTGCAGGTCCGCGACGACGACGTGCGAGGCCGGCCCCTTGCCGTGCAGGTCGACGGCGAGCTCCGGCGGCGGCCCGGACCAGTCCAGCGGCTCGAGCTCGCGGGCGGGCAGCACCTCGTCGACGGCGTCCACCAGCCCGGCCAGCGGCGCGAGCGCGGACGTCGTCGCCAGGACCAGCCGGTGGTCCGGCACGGCCGCCCGCACGGCGCGGATCGCCGGGACGCCGGTGAGCAGGTCCCCGAGCCCCAGCGGCCGCAGCACGACCGCGACCGGCCGCCCGTCGGGGGCGGCGGAAATGGCCATTTCTGCCGCTAGACCCGGGAGCGCTCGACCAGGGCGGTGGTCGAGTGGCCGTCCAGGTAGGGCAGGACGACGGCCTGGCCGCCCCACCGCCGCAGCACCGCGGCCTCGGGCAGGTCGGCGCCGGCGTAGTCGCCGCCCTTGGCCCACACGTCGGGCCGCAGCCGGTCGAGCACCTCGGCGGGGGTGTCCTCGTCGAACACCACGACGGCGTCGACGAACGCCAGCGCCTCGAGCACCCGCGCGCGGTCCGCGGCGGTGACCAGCGGCCGGGAGGGGCCCTTGAGCCGGCGCACCGAGTCGTCGGAGTTGATGCACACGACCAGGCAGTCGCCGAGCCCGCGGGCGGCGCGCAGCGTGGCCACGTGCCCGGCGTGCAGCAGGTCGAAGCAGCCGCCGGTGGCCACCACGGTGCCGCCGGTGGCGCGCACGCGGGCGAGCAGGGCGGACACGCCGTCCTCGGCGGCCACGTTGGGCTCCGGCACCGCGGCGGCGTCCCACGCCGAGGCCCCGCCCGCGGCGACGAACCGGCCGGCGAACGCGACCGCCGCGGCCACCGCCTCCCCGGTCACCGCGCCGTCGGCGAGGGCCAGCGCCGCGGCGGCGGCGAAGGAGTCGCCGGCGCCGCACGGGTCGCCGCCGGTCACCGGCACGGCGGGTACCACCATCGGTGCGCCCTCGCCGTAGGACAGCAGCGCGCCGCGGGCGCCGAGGGTCACCACGACCGCGCCCACGCCCCAGTGCCGGATCAGCGCCTCGGCCCGCGCCCCGACGGCGGCCAGGCCGTCGCCGTCGGCGGGCACGTCGGCGGCCACGCGGGCGGCCTCGGAGCCGTTGGGCGTCACCAGCCGGACCGAGGGCACCGGGTCGGCGCCCCGGGGGTGCGGGTCCCAGACGACCGGCCCGCCGGCCTCGGCCAGCAGCGCCCGGACGGCGGGGTCGGCGGTGGTGCCGCGGCCGTAGTCGGCGACCAGCACCGCGGCGGCGTCGCGGACGGCCGCGCGCGCCTCCTCGGGCAGCTCGCCGAGGGTGACGCTGGGCGCGCCGCTGTCCAGGCGCACGACGGAGTGGTCGCCCACGCGCACCCGCCGCTTGACCGCGGTGCCGCCGGTGGCCGGGACGGCGACCAGCCGCACCCGCCCGGCCAGCAGCGCGCGCAGCCGGGCCGCGCCGTCGTCGTCGGCGAGCGGGGCGACCAGCACGACCTCGCGGTTCGTGGCCTGGGCGGCGACCACCGCGGCCAGCGCCGCGCCACCGGGGCGCTCGCGGGTCTCCAGGTCCTCGACCACCGGCACCGGCGCGTCGGGCGTGAGCCGCGACGCGGTGCCGACCAGGTCGACGTCGAGCAGCGCGTCGCCGACGACCACCAGCGGCTTCACCGGGCCACCCCGAGCCGGGTCTGCGGGACGCGGGCGGGCTCGGCCAGCACCGCGGCGTCGAAGGCGGCGCACAGCAGGTGCAGCGCGACCAGGTGGCACTCCTGCACGGTCGCCGTCCACGGGGAGTCGATGCAGACCGCCTCGTCCGACGCCGCGGCCAGCGGGTTCGGCGCGGGGCCGGTGATCGACAGGACGGTGATGCCGCACTCGCGGGCCCGGCGGGCGGCGGCGACGGCGTTCGGGCTGCGGCCGGAGGTGGACAGCAGCACCAGGACGTCGCCGGCGCGGCCGTGCGCCTCGACCTGGCGGGCGAACAGCTCGTCGGCCGGGTAGTCGTTGGCGATCGCGGTGAGCGAGGAGGTCTCCGCGGTCAGGCAGATCGCCGAGAACGGCGGCCGGTCGGCGCGGTAGCGGCCCACCAGCTCGGCGGTGAGGTGCTGCGCCTGCGCGGCGCTCCCCCCGTTGCCGGCCGCCAGCAGCCGCCCGCGGGACTCCCCGCACAGCACGTCGGCCAGCAGCCGGCCCCAGCGGTCGAGGGTGTCGACCGAGGCGTCGAGGCTGCGCATCGCCGCGTGCAGCGACGCGACGTGGTCGCGGCCGGTGAGGTGCGTGCAGGAGTCGGGCGAGACGACCCCGCCGGCAGTGCTCTCGTGGGCATGGTGGGGGGCGACGCTCATCGAGCCTCCAGGGGCGCTCATCGGACGGCCTCGACGGGACGCCGGGTGGACAGGACCTGCCGGTAGACGGCCTCGGTGTCGGCGGCCACGCGGGCCCACCGGTAGCGGGCGCGGGCCCGCCGGACGCCGGCCGCGCCGTAGGCGGCGCGCCGGGCGTCGTCGGCCAGCAGCGCGGCGAGCACCTCGCCGAGCCGGGCCGGGTCGCGGGGCGGCACGAGGTCGCCGGTGACGCCGTCGGCGACGGAGTCCTGCAGCCCGCCGACGGCGGTCGCGACCACCGGGCGGCCGCAGGCCATCGCCTCGAGCGGGGTGATGCCGAACGGCTCGTACCAGGGCACGGCCAGGACGACGTCGGCCGAGCGCACCCAGGCGGGCACGTCGGCGCGGGCGACCGACCCGGCGAAGCACACGCGGTCGGCCACGCCGACCTCCGCGGCGACGGCGCGCAGCCGGCGGACCTCGGGGTCGGCGTCGACCGCGCCGGCCGGCGGTCCGCCGACGACGACCAGCTCGGCGTCCGGGACGGCGGCCAGCGCGCGGACGGCGTCCTCCTGGCCCTTGCGCTCCACCAGCCGGCCGAGCACCAGCAGCCGCGGCCGGCCCGAGCGGGGTGCCACCGGGCCGCGCGGGGTGAACACGGCGGTGTCGACGCCGCACGGGACGATCGACACGCGGTCGCGGGACAGGCCCAGCCGGCGCAGCTCGAACACCTCGTCGCTGCAGGTGGCCACCACGTGGTCGACCGTCGCGCACAGGTCCCGCTCGAGCTCGATCCGCCCGGCCGGGGAGGTGTCGGCGCCGCCCTGGTGGCGGCGCTTGACCGAGCCGAGGGCGTGGAAGGTCTGCAGCACCGGCACCGGCGTGAGCAGGCTGCCGGCGGCCTCGACGGCGGCCAGCCCGCTCATCCAGAAGTGGGCGTGCACGACGTCCGGCGGCCGCACCGCCCACCGGGCGCGCAGCGCGGCGGCCAGCGCCGGCATGTGGCCGAGCAGGTCGTCCTTGGGCAGCGCCTCGGCCGGCCCCGCGGTGAGGTGGCTGACCGCGTAGCCGTCGGCGGTGCGCACCTCGTCGGGCAGGTCGGGGTCGTCGCGGCGGGTGTGCACGGTGACCTCGTGGCCGCGCGCGGCCAGGCCCGCGGCCAGCGCGGCGACGTGCACGTTCTGGCCGCCGGCGTCCACGCCGCCGATGGCCGCCAGCGGCGAGGCGTGCTCGCTGACCAGGTCGATGCGCAGCGGTGCGCCGGTACCCCGGTGCGTCCTCATCGGGTGACCTCCTCGAGCAGGGTGTCCCAGTCGGAGAGGAACCGGGGAAGCCCGTACCGGTCCAGCGCGGCGGCGCGCGCCGCCTTGCCGGCCAGCCGGGCGGCGTCCTCGTCGTGCAGGTAGGTGCGGACCGCGTCCCACAGCACCTCGGGCCGGGTGGACAGCACGCCGGCGCCCTGCGGCACCGCCTCCACCACCTCGGTGGCCGCCAGCGCGACCACCGGCATGCCCAGGTGCATCGCCTCGAGCAGGGAGAGCCCGAGGGAGGTCCAGCGGACGGGGTGCACGTAAACCCGGCGGCGGGCCAGCTCGGTGTGCATCGCCGCCTGCGGCGGGTCGTCGTGCAGGGCGACCCGGTCCGGGTCGAGCCCGTACCGCTCGTGCAGCCCGGCCAGGCCCATCCCGAAGACGTCGACCGGCGCGGCGGCGGCGAGCCCGGGCAGCAGGTCGGCGCCGACCGTGCGGCCGCGGCGCACCGGCTCGTTGGTGACGACGGCGGCACGGGCCAGCTCGCCGGTCCAGCGCTCGCCGGGGTCGACGATGCCGTGCTCGATCACCGTCGTCGGGGCGCGGCCGTTGTCGTAGAAGAGCCGGTTGAAGTGGGTGACGTGCGCGATCGGGACGTCGTCGCGGTCGGCCAGCGGGTGCCGGGTGTACGGCACCGGCGCGGCGCCCTCCTCCAGGCCCGGGGCGTTGTGCTCGAGGAACACCGCCGGCAGGTCCCGGCCGGGCTCGCGGCCCAGCCACTCGCGGACCAGCTCCAGGTCCCGCACGCGCTGCAGCACGACGACGTCGACGTGCTCGTCGCGCAGCTGCTCCGGCGTCACCTCGCGGGCCGACGCCGGCCAGTCCCAGGTGCGCGCGCGGCCGAGCCCGTCGGGCCCCCGGTCGGGGGTGACGGGGACCAGGTACTCGTGCGGGCCCTGGACGAACGCCGTCGTCCAGGAGCCGTGCACGTGCCAGACCAGGACCCTCATGCGGCGATCACCTTCTCGACGGCGGCGACGACGTCGGCGGCGCTCACCGACGAGAGGCAGGGGTGGCCGGGCACCGGGCACACGCGGGCCCGGGTGTCGCGGCAGGGCGCGTCCTGGTCGCCGAGCAGCACGGTCGGGACCCCGTAGGGCGCCCACCGGACCGCCGGGACGACCGGGCTGAACAGCGAGACGACCGCCGTGCCGACGGCGGCGGCCAGGTGCGCGGGGCCGGTGTTGCCGACGACGACGGCCGCGGCGCCGTCGAGCAGCGCGGCCATCTCCGGCAGGCTGGTGGCCCCGCCCAGGTCGGTCCCGCGGGTGCCGGCGACCGCGGCGGTGAGTGCCCGCTCCCCCGGCCCGCCGGTGACCAGCACCCGGTGGCCGGCGTCGGCGAGCGCCTCGACGGCCTCGGCGCAGCGCTCCGCGGGCCAGGCGCGGGCGGGCACCGAGGCGCCGGGGTGCAGCACCACGTAGCCGGGCTCGTGACCGGTGCGCGGCAGCGGGCGGCGCACCGCGAGCCGGCCGTCGTCGCCGTCGGGCAGGGCGAAGCCGGCCGCGCGGGCCAGCGACAGCGCCCGCTCGGGCTCGGGCAGGTCGTCGTCGACCCGGTGCCGGACGTCGAGCAGGGAGCCCGGGTAGTCGACGCTGGTCGCGGAGATCCGCGCGACGCCGGCGGTGCGCAGCAGCAGCGCCAGCGGCAGCGGGGACTGGTGGAACGAGGTGCTGACCACCGCCGCGTCGGGCGCCAGCGCACGCACCCGCTCGGTGAGCGCGGCGAGGTCGGCGGCGTCGACCGGCGGCGGGTCGCCGAGGATCCACGGGCAGGCCCAGGTCCAGACCTCGTCGACGCCGGGCAGCAGCGCGGCTGCCTCGGCGCCGGCCGGGCCGGCGAGGAACACCACCCGCTCGGCGGCCGCGGCCACGGCGCGGACCAGCGGCCCCTGCAGCAGGACGTCGCCGGCGTTGTCCAGCCGGGCGACGAGGACGGTGCCCCGGCGGGGCGTCACCACCGGCCGGCCAGGACGTCGTCGACCGCGGCGGTCAGCGTGGCGGCCACCCGCGGCGCGGCGTCGACTTCCTGCCGGCGGGTGACCGGCGTGGGCACCAGGACCCCGCTCGCGCCGGCGGCCGCGGCGGCCCCGACGTCGGCGCCGATGTCCCCGATCACGACGGTCCGCGCCGGGTCGACGTCGACCTCGGCGCACGCCGCCTTGACCATCCCCGGTGCGGGCTTGCGGCAGTCGCAGCCGTCCTCGGGGCCGTGCGGGCAGACCTGCAGCGTGTCGAACGGCCCGAGCAGCTCGGCCAGCCGCGCCATGCAGGCGTCCACCTGGTCGCGGGTGACGATCCCGCGGGCCACGCCGGACTGGTTGCTCACCACCCCGACCCGGACCCCGCGGGCGCGCAGGGCGTCCAGCGCCTCGCGGGCGCCGTCGACCGGGCGGACCCAGTCGGGGTCGCCGTTGTAGGGGAAGTCGTGCACCAGCGTGCCGTCGCGGTCGAACAGCACCAGGTCGGGCAGCCCGCGCCACGGGGTCACGCGGCGGTGCCGCACCGCGCCGCGCAGGAAGTGCCAGGTGGCCAGCGGCGGGATGGCCGCGCTGGTCAGCGCCATGGTGGTCACCTCGGCCCGGTCGCGCGGGCCGGGCGCGATGCGGGCCCAGGCGAACTCGGCGGTGCCGGCGGCCCAGGCCAGCGCCGCGGCCGCGGCGGCGCGGGGACGGCGGGCGGCGGCCAGGCCGAGCGCGGCGAGGCCGGCGGCGGTGACGGCGAGGTGCCGCGGCCGGCGGCCGACCGCGGCGTCGGCGCGCTGCCGCCAGGTCGGGCCGTGCAGCCGGCGCATGAGGACGTCGTCGGCGTTGCCCGCCTGCACGCGCACGCTCACCCACCGGTCGGTGGGCCGGACCGGGTGGGTGATCCAGCGCTGCCCGCGCACCAGCCGGCTGCCGGTGTCCATGACCCGCAGCGCCAGGTCGGAGTCCTCGCGGAAGGCGCGGGGGAAGCGCTCGTCGAACCCGCCGACGGCGGCCAGCGCGGCGCGGCGGTAGGCGAGGTCGGCGGTGATCCAGGAGCTGGTGGCCAGGCCCGCGGTGCCGCGCTCCCAGTCGGTGGGCCGGCGGTCCTCCGGCAGCGGCACCCGCACCCGGCCCTGGCTGCCGGCGACGTCGGCGGGGAGGTCGGCGAGGTCCTGCGCCAGCCGCTCGTACCAGTCGGGGTCGGGGACGACGTCGTCGTCGAGGAAGGCGATCCACCCGGTGCGGGCGGTGCGCCAGCCGAGGTTGCGCGCGCGGGCCGGCCCGCCGCCGCCGGTGCGGACGACGCGGACCGGCGGGAGGCCGGGCCGGTCGACCGCCAGGGAGGACCCGGCGGGGCGGTCGTCGACGACGACCAGCTCGGCCGGGCGGGGGCCGGGCATGGCGGCCAGGGCGTCGAGCAGCACGTCGAGCGACGGCCGGCCGATGGTCGGCACGACGACGGTGCAGCTCACGGACATGATCGCGCCCTGCCCGGGCGCGATGGCCCGCAAACACTACGGGCTTGAAGTTCCCGAGCACGGGAATCCACTGGGGCGGGCGTCGGAGGGGAAACCGCTGTTCAGCGGCGGATGCGGGTGGCCGCGGAGACCCGGGCGAGCGCGTCGGTGACGACGGCGGCGTCGTCACCCAGGAGGGTGAGCAGGTGCGCGACGAGCTCGTCGTGGGTGGCCGCGGCGGCGCGGACCCGCTCACGACCGGCGTCGGTGAGCCGCGCGTGCAGCAGCCGCCGGTCCCCCGGCCGCCGCTCGCGCACGACCAGGCCCTGCTCCACCAGCCGGCCGACGGTGCTGGTGACCCCGGCGCGGGACAGCCCGAGGGCCTCGGCGACCTCGCCCATCGTGGCGCGCTCGCCGGGCGCCTCGGCGATCCGCCGCAGCGCCTCGAAGCCGGTGAGGGACAGGTCGTGCTCGCGGTGCAGCGCGGAGTCGACCCGGTGGGTGATCCGGTCGTGCACCTGCACGATCCGCAGCCAGGTCTCCGCGGCCCCCGGTGCGGTCCCGGCGAGTGCCGCGGGGTCGGCCGGGATCCCGGTCGTCAGCACGTCGTCGGGGCGCATCACCCCATCGTCGCCCAGGTCCGCCTCAAGCGCTCCCGGTCGGGTCCGCGGGGTGCCGCCGGCCCGCGGCCAGCACCAGCCCGGTGGCGGTCGTGACCAGCGCCAGGCCGGCCGCCACGAGGGGCAGCGGCAGCGGGTCGGGGTCGACCGGCCCCTGCGCCGCGGCGACGCGCAGGTCCACCGCGGCGGTGCGCGCGCTGTCGGCGCCGACCACCTCGAGCGTCGTCGGCCCGGGGACGCCGCCCGCGGGGATGCGGACGACCACCTCCGCCGTGCCGTCCGGGCCGGCCGCCGCGGTCCCGAGGACGGTGCCGTCGGCGCCGCTGACGGTGACCTCCTCCCCCGCGCCGAAGCCCGCCGCGCTCAGCACGACCTCGCCGCCGGCCGCCACCTGGTCGGCCGAGGCCGACACCGAGGCGTGGGCCGGCGCGCCGTCGGCGGGGGCGCCGGGCGCGGGCTCGGGGACGGGCAGGCCGGGCACCGGCATGGGCACGGCCTCGTCCGCGGGCACGCCGGGCTCCGGGACGGGGGTCGGCATCGGGGCCGCGGGGAGCTCCGGGGGCGACGGCGCGGTGATCGCCGCACAGTCCTCCTCGGCCGGGCGGGTGAAGGAGAACCCGTCGAGCTCGTCGGTGTACGCCGTCCCCGAGCCGTCGAGCGCGGTGTACTCCAGCCGGCTGTCGACCGTCTCCCCCCAGTCGACGTCGCCGGTCCGCAGCACCACGGTCTCGCCGGGCGCGAGCTCGGCGGAGTCCTCGCCGTCCGGGCTGCGCGTGGTGGCCAGCGTGACCGCGTAGGCCACCGTCCCCGCCGTCACCTCGACCGCGACCCCGCCGGGGCGGCAGCTCGGCCCGTGGGTGACGCGGGCGTCGGGCCGGGCCGGGTCGTCGGCGGCCAGCGCGGGGCCGGCCAGCGCCACCCAGCCGGCCAGCAGGCCGGACACGGCGAACAGGAGAGCGGGCCCCGTCGGCACGACGGGGCGGGGCGTGCGCCTCGGCACGGACCCGACCGGCACGTTTCCCCCTCGAGCGGTCGTGCACGCCGCGGCACCGGTGGTCCCGGCGGCGGCGCTCCCCCATGATGCGGTCCGTGAGCGTCCGTTGACGACGGGTCGACGGCGCGTCGCGACGAACGGCCCGGCGTGTCGTCGCGGCGGGTGGCGCGAGGGGCGGGCGGGGCCGGTGAGCCGGGTCACTACGGTGACCCCGTGGACTCAGCAGCCGGGACCGGTCGCCGCCGTCAGAACGAGGTCTACCGCGCCGGGGTGTACGGGCGCACGCCGCTGGTGCCCACCACCGCGCGGCCGCTGCAGCGCCGGGCCCGGCAGCGGCTGACCGCCCGCGCCTACGCCTACGTGGCCGGCGGCGCCGGGGAGGAGGCCACCCAGCGGGCCAACCGCGCCGCGTTCGACCGGTGGGCCGTCGTCCCCCGGGTGCTGCGCGACGTGAGCGCCCGGGACACCTCGGTCGAGCTGTTCGGCCGGCGGCTGCCCGCCCCGCTGCTGCTCGGCCCGGTCGGCGCGCTGGAGCTGGTGCACCGGGAGGCCGACCTCGCCGTCGCCCGGGCCGCCGCGTCGCTGGGCGTGCCGTTCGTCTTCTCCAACCAGGCGTCGGTGCCGATGGAGACCTGCGCGCGGGCCATGGGCGACGCGCCGCGCTGGTTCCAGCTGTACTGGTCCACCTCCGACGAGCTGGTGGAGAGCCTGGTCGGGCGCGCCGAGACGGCCGGCTGCGAGGCGCTGGTGGTCACGCTCGACACCACGATGCTCGGCTGGCGCCCCCGCGACCTGGACCTCGGCCACCTGCCGTTCGCGCTGGGCAAGGGCATCGCGCAGTACACCTCCGACCCGGTGTTCCGGGGGCTGGTGGAGCGGCGCGTGGCCGAGGCCGGGGACGCCGCGCCCGCCCAGGCCGGGGAGGCCGCCGGCCGGGACCGCCAGCCGCGCCCGACCCTGGCCGCGGTCCTGGCGATGGTCGGCATGGCCCGCGCCTGGCCGGGGCCGCTGCGGGAGAACCTGCGCTCGCCGCTGCCGCGGGCCGCCGTCGAGACCTTCCAGGCCATCTACTCGCGGCCCTCGATCACCTGGGCCGACCTCGCGTGGCTGCGCGCCCGCACCCGGCTGCCGATCCTGCTCAAGGGGATCCTGCACCCCGACGACGCCCGGCGGGCGCTGGACGAGGGCGTCGACGGCGTCGTGGTGAGCACGCACGGGGGCCGGCAGGTCGACCGCTCGATCTCCGCGCTGGACGCACTGCCCGACGTCGTCGCGGCGGTCGGCGACCGCGCTCCGGTGCTGCTGGACAGCGGCATCCGCAGCGGCGCGGACGCGTTCGTCGCCGTCGCCCTGGGCGCGCGGGCGGTGCTGCTCGGCCGGCCCTACGCCTGGGGCCTGAGCCTGGCCGGGGAGGCCGGCGTGCGCCAGGTCGTCTCCGACGTCCTCGGCGAGTTCGACCTGACCCTCGGCCTCACCGGCCACACCTCGGTCGCCGAGCTGGGTCCGGAGGTGCTCCGCCGGGTGGGGTGAGGACCTGTGTGGCAGAAATGGCCATTTCTGCCGCAGGGGCGCACGGTGGGCGCGGTCGACCCGCCGCCGAGGAGGTCCGCGTGAGTGCTGCCACCGTGCGCTCCCAGCTGTTCCGCCGGAAGCCGGTCGCGCTCATGGTCGAGGAGACCGGCGCCGCCGAGCCCGAGGGCGGGGCGCTGGCCCGCCGCCTCGGCGTCGGCCAGCTCATGGGGCTGGGCATCGGCGCCACCATCGGCACCGGGATCTTCTTCGTGATGAGCACGGCGGTGCCCGAGGCCGGCCCCGCCGTCGTCGTCTCGTTCGTGCTGGCGGCGGTCACCGCCGGGTTCACCGCGCTCTGCTACGCGGAGCTCGCCTCCACCATCCCGGTCGCCGGCTCGTCGTACTCCTACGCGTACGCCACGCTCGGCGAGGTCGTCGCCTACGTCGTCGGCTGGTGCCTGGTCCTGGAGTACGCGGTCAGCTCGGCGGCGGTGTCGGTGGGCTGGAGCGAGTACCTCAACGAGCTGCTCGACGACCTGCTGGGCGTGCGCGTCCCCGAGTCGCTGTCGTTCGCGCCCGGCGCAGGCGGCGCGGTCAACCTGCCGGCGATCGTGCTGGTGACGCTGTGCGCGCTGCTGCTGGTCCGCGGGGCGAGCGAGTCCGCGCGGGCCAACGCGGTCATGGTCGTGCTCAAGGTCTGCGTCCTGCTGTTCTTCGCCGCGGTCGCCTTCACCGCCTTCGACGCCGGCAACCTCACGCCGTTCGCCCCGCTCGGGGTGGCCGGGGTCAGCGTCGCGGCGTCGTCGATCTTCTTCAGCTTCATCGGCCTGGACGCCGTCTCCACCGCCGGCGAGGAGGTGCGCGACCCGCGCCGGACGCTGCCGCGGGCGATCGTCGGCGCGCTGGTCGTGGTGACGGCGGTGTACCTGCTGGTCGCGCTCGCCGCGGTCGGCGCGCAGGCGGCGGGCGCGTTCGAGGGGCAGGAGGCCGGCCTCGCGGTGATCCTCGAGGACGTCACCGGGTCGCGCTGGCCCGCGATCGTCCTGGCCGCCGGGGCGGTGGTCTCGATCTTCTCGGTGACGCTGGTGACCATGTACGGCCAGACGCGGATCCTGTTCGCGATGAGCCGGGACGGCATGGTCCCGTCGCTGTTCAGCCGGGTCGACCGCCACACGCTGACCCCGGTGCGCGGCACGGTCGCCGTCGCGCTGTTCGTCGGCCTGCTGGCCGGGTTCGTCCCGCTGGACTTCCTCGTCGACCTCACCAGCATGGGCACTCTCGTCGCCTTCACCGTCGTGTCGATCGGGGTGGTCGTGCTGCGCCGCACCCAGCCGGACCTGCCGCGCGGCTTCCGGGTGCCCGGCTTCCCGGTGGTGCCGGTGCTGTCGGTGGCCTTCTGCCTCTACCTGATCTGGGGGCTGCCCGGGATCACCTGGGCGCTGTTCGCCGGCTGGCTGGCGGTCGCCGCGGTCGTCTACGTCACCTACGCCCGCACCCACTCGGCGCTGCGGACGCCCCGGTGACCCTCGTCGTCGGCCACGCCGCCGAACTGGAGGACCGCGACGAGGCCCACCTGCGCCTGGCCGCGACGCTCGCCCGCACCGGCGGGGACGACGTCGTGGTCGCCACCGTGACCGCCCGGGGCTTCTTCGACCCCCGCGTGGACCGCGAGTACCGGACGTGGGTCACCGAACTCGTGCGCTCCCGCCAGGGCCGGGCCGCGCACGACCTGCGGGAGGCCGGCGTGGCCGAGGTGCGGACGGTCGCGGTCGAGGCGACCTCCGTGCCGGCCGGGCTGGTCTCCGTGGTGGAGCAGGTCGGCGGGACACTGCTGGTCCTCGGCCGGGAGGGCCCGGTGCCCGAGCACCTGCTGCGCTCCTCGCCCGTGCCGCTGGCGCTGGCCGCGCGGGCGGGCGCGCCGGGACGGCGGGTGACCCGGCTGAGCTGCGCGTGGGCCGGCACCGACCGCTCCCGCGCCGCGCTCGCCTGGGCGCAGCGGACCGCGGCCGCCTGGGACGTGCCGCTGCGCCTGCTCACCTTCGCGCCCGAGCGCGATCCGATGCTGCCCTCGGAGACCGGCCTGCACGTCGAGCGGGAGGTGAGCTCCGCGTGGGCCGTGCAGGCGCGGGAGGAGCTGGACCGGGTGGCCGCCGGCCTGCCCGGCCCGCCGCAGACGGCGGTGGCGCGCGGCGCGGGGTGGCCCGGTGCGGTGTCCGCCGCGGGGTGGTCCGACGGCGACCTGCTGGTCGTGGGCTCGTCCCGGCTGGGCCCGCTGGCGCGGGTGTTCCTCGGCTCGACGGCGACCCGCATCGTGCGCGCCGCACCGGTCCCGGTGGTCGTCGTCCCGCGGGGCACGGAGGGCTGAGGGACACGCCCGGGCGGGGTTGACGGCCCGTGTGACCGGGCTCACAGTGGACGTGGGCGGGGGCAGCCGGCAATCGAGTGGCCACCGACAGCTCGGTGGACCGACCAACGCGGCCAGACCGTCAGGACCGGCCCCCCGCCCCTCGACCTCCTCCCCCGGCTCCCGTGCCGAGCAGCGCGGCGAGCGCGGCGGTCCCCTCGAACAGCGCCCGGGACCGGGCGTCGACGTCGGCGTCCCGGGCGGCCAGCGCGGCGAGGACGTCGTCGTGCCGGCCCGCCTGGCGGAACCGCGGCACCAGCTCGCGCAGCGGGCCGATGCGGTACCCCGCCCGGCGCAGCTGGTGGACGATCCGGGCGTCCCGGACGTCGGCCGGCGAGTAGCGGCGGGCCTCGCCGGCCCCCCGCCGCGGGCTGACCAGCCCCTCGGCGTCCCAGTGCCGCAGGGTCGGCGGGCGCACGCCCAGGGCCGCGGCGAGCTCGGCGACGCCCATCGCGTCCGAGGGCCGCACGTCCCGGATCGGCTCGCCGGCGATCAGCTCCGCGGCCTCGCGGGCGAGGGCCAGGTCGCGCCGCTCGGTGTCGAGCCGGGCGTGGGCGGCGTCGAGGAGGCGGAGCAGCCCCGGCGGGTCCCGGTGGGCGGCGCGGACCAGCTCCTTCGCGTGGGCCGGCCCGACGGCGGCGGCGAGCGCGCGGTGGGCCAGCGCCGCGCGGACGTGCTCCTCGGTGAAGGTGCGGTACCCCGACGCGGTGCGCCCGACCGGGGGCAGCACGCCCTCGGCCTCGAGGTCGCGCACGTGCTGCACCGAGCACCCGGCCCGCCGGGCGACGTCGACCGTGCGCAGGCCCGGCTGGAGACTCCGCACCGGTTCCTCCTCGTCCCCTCGGGCCCGACCCTCCACGAGCACCTGAATGCCACGCTCGAAGGCGTGGGCATCGACGAGATCATCGAGCACGTCACCGCGCTGGGCGGCGTCCTGGTGCTGCGGCCGGGGCCCGGCGACGGCTCGCCGGAGGCGGCCTGGGGCGACGTCTTCCTCTACTGGGCGCCCGACGGCGTCGTGCCGCGGACCCTGCCGTTCGCGACGGTCGTGACGAAGGACCAGCCCGGCGACCGGTCCTCGCGGCTGGACCGGCCCGGGACGTTCCGGGTGAACGTCGGCATGGGGCGGGCGGAGTTCACCGCGCTCGTCGGGCGGGCGCCGCGGGAGCCGGCCGGCGACGACGAGCCCGCCCCGGACGAGGCTGACACCGTGCTGGCGCACCCCGTCTACGGCGGGCTCGGCTGGGTCTGCGTGGTCGACCCGGGGCCGCGGACGGCGGCGACGGTGCGCGACCTGCTGACCCGGGCGCATGCGCGGGCCCGGGCGCGGACCGAGCGGCGCGCGCGGGCGTGAGGAACACCACGGCCCCGCTCCTGTGTCAGGAGCGGGGCCGTGGCGGTGTCTCAACCAAGACGTGCACCCGAAGGGATTCGAACCCCTAACCTTCTGATCCGTAGTCAGATGCTCTATCCGTTGAGCTACGGGTGCGGCACCGCGCGAGCGGCACGGAACGAGTGTAGCGGGTGCCGTCGGACCGCCGTCGGGGGCCTGCCCGGCGCCCACCCCGACGCCCCTCCGGTCCGCCGGCTCAGTCGACCGGGGTCCGGGGAGCAGGGGGCTCGTACCCGACCGGCTCACCCGCCAGGGTCGCCGCGGCGAGGGACGGCACGAGAGCCCCCGGTCCCACCCGCCGGCGCAGGGCCCGCTGCCGGGCAGCGCCCGAGCGCGCGGCGAGGCGCGCCTCCAGCAGCCGGCGCACCAGGACGGTGTCCCCGGCCTCCTCGAGTGCCGGCCCGACGTGCTCGAGCAGGCCGGGCAGCACGTCACGCCCGGGCGTCCACCGCCCGCTGGCGGGGTCCAGGAGCAGCCCGCCGAGCCCGCGCCGCGCGGCGGCGACGACCGAGGCCGCCACCGTCGCATCCGGTAGCTGCGGCGGCGGGCGGCCGGCGACCGCGTCCTGCAGGGCGGTGACCACGAGCGCACGGCAGAGGCCGGCGAGCAGCACGGCCTCGGCGACGGTGAGCGCGGCGTCGGCGACCCGGATCTCGACGGTCGGGTAGCGCGGTGAGAGCCGGGCGAACCAGTAGACGCTGGCCGGGTCGAGCGCGTCCCCGGCGGTGATCCGCTCGGCGACCGCCGCGTCCCACGCCGCCGCGTCCAGCAGCCGCGGGGCCAGCGTGGCCGTCGGCCAGGCCCGCAGGACGGCGTGCCGGTAGCTGGCCCAGCCGGTGTCCCGGCCGCGCCAGAACGGTGAGTTGGCCCCGAGCGCCAGCAGCACCGGCAGCCACCCGTGCACCCGCTGGACCACCGCCACCCCGAGGTCCCGGGACGGCACGCCCACGTGCACGTGCGTCGCGCAGGTGACGTCCTCCCCCGCCGGGCTCCACCGGTCCAGCATCAGCCGGTACCGCGCCGAGGCCGTGACCGCGGCGCGCCCGGGCACGCCGGAGGGCGGGGTGCCGCTGGCCACCAGGTGGACGCCGTACCCACCGGCCGCCTCGGCCACGACGCGCCGGGTGCCGGCGAGGTCTGCCGCGACGTCGCGCAGGTCCGTCCGCGTCTGCGAGGTGCTCTCGATCTGGAACTGCATGAGCTCGGCCTGGAGGCGCACCTCACGGGGCAGGGAGTGCAGCAGCTCGGGCGCCAGGGAGGCGGCCGTGCCGTCCGGTCGCAGGAGGAAGAACTCCTCCTCGACGCCCATGGTCGTCGCCGCCGCTCCGGGGATCCCCGCGGCGCTCGCACTTCCGGTCGGCGGGGTGACCGGCACCGGGGAGGACGTCACCGGGACCACTGCCGCGCCGGCCGGCACCGCGTCATGCGCGCTCCTCGCAGGGTCCGGGCTCAGGCCATCGCCGGGACGGCGGCGGTGAAGGGGAGGACCTCCTGCCGGCCGCCGCGCACGACCACGCAGCTGGACTCGGGGACCTCGTGCCAGGCGCCGCGGAGGTCTCCCAGCGGCTCGGACACGATGAGCCGGGCGTCGTCGGTCACCCGGCGCAGCAGCGGGTTGTCCGGGTACTGGGCCCGCAGCGTCGAGACGTCGGTGCTGGTGAACAGCGACCGCGACCGCCCCTCGGTCGAGTACCGGAAGGCCCACAGGGTCTCGCCGTCGGTGGTGATCACGGTCATCTGGACCGGGAAGTCGATCCCGTGCCGCCGGCCGACCTCCTCGATGAGCCCCACGGCCTCGGCCACCGCGGCGGGCGGGTCCTCCTGGAGGCCGAAGGTGAGGGCGAGGTGGAAGAACAGCTCCGAGTCCGTGGAGCCCTCGATCCCGGCGAACAGCTCCGGGGCGACGGCCAGGGCCAGGTCGCGCCGGACCCGGGGGAAGTCGGCCAGGGCGCCATTGTGCGCCCACAGCCAGTTGCCGTGGCGGAACGGGTGGCAGTTGGTCTGCTGGACCGCCGTCCCCGTCGAGGCCCGGATGTGGGCGACGACGAGAGGGGCCTCCACGTGCGCGGCCAGCTCCTGCAGGTTGCGGTCGTTCCAGGCCGGATCCGTGCTCCGGAACAGCCCGGGCCGCGGCCGGCCGTCGTACCAGCCCACGCCGAAGCCGTCGCCGTTGGTCGTCTCGACCCCGAGCCGTGAGTGCAGGCTCTGCACGACCAGCGAGTTCGCCGGCCGGTAGAGCAGGTCCTCGAGCAGGACCGGGTTCCCCGAGTAGGCGAGCCAGCGGCACATGGCGCCATGAGAGCTCCCGCGGCGGCGCCGCGCCTCCCCCGCCGGGGATGAGGCGCCGGGCGGCGCCGGCGGCGGCCGTCCCGGTGGCACGACCCGGGAGGGCCGGCGGGGAAGCAGAAGCGCCCGGTCGGGGACCGGGCGCTGCGCTGAGCACGGGATCCGCGGCCGAAGGGCCACGCATGCGTGCTGTGCAGTTGTCGTGAGCGGAGGCTCCGGGATTTGAACCCGGGATGGGGATTAACCCAAACCGCATTAGCAGTGCGGCGCCATAGACCGGACTAGGCGAAGCCTCCCGGGGTCCGAGTCCCCCCGGAACCACCGGCCAAGAGACTACCAGCGGCCTCCGGGGCCCTCCCAGCCCGGGGGGGGGTCCGGGCCGGGAGGGCGGGGCTCAGACGGCCACCCGCTCCCGCGGGGACGACGCCGCGCGGCGGCCGGGCAGCAGGGTCACCAGCACCGCGACGGCGGCGCCGGCCACCGCCAGCACCAGGCTGCCGGTCACCCCGTGCGGGCCGTCGATGAGCGCCCCGCCGAGCGCTGCGCCGACCGCCGAGGCGCCGGTGGCCATCGTGGACAGCCAGGTGAAGGCCTCCGTGGTGGCGTGTGCCGGAGCGAGCGCGCCGACCAGCGAGTTCTGCACGGTGAGCGTCGGCGCGATCGCCGTCCCGCCGAGGAACAGCAGCGCGCCGAGCACCCACGGGCTCGACGCCGCGGCCAGCGGCGCCAGGCCGATCGTGACGCCGAGCAGCAGCCACCGGTACTGGCGCGGCAGCGAGGCGCTCACCACCCGGGCGCCGAACCACAGGCCGCCGGCGACCGAGCCCAGCGACCACAGCGCCAGCAGCAGACCCGACATCCCGGGCGAGCCGGCGGCGTCGGCGAACGCGGGAATGGCCACCTCGAGGGCGCCGAAGCCGAGCATCAGCGCCGAGCCGCTGACCAGCACCCGCGGCATGCCGGGGGCGAGCACGGTGGCGAAGGGGCTGGTGCGCTGGGCGGCCGGCA
Source organism: Geodermatophilus sp. SYSU D00684 (assembly GCF_054050455.1). Taxonomy (NCBI): domain Bacteria; kingdom Bacillati; phylum Actinomycetota; class Actinomycetes; order Geodermatophilales; family Geodermatophilaceae; genus Geodermatophilus; species Geodermatophilus sp. SYSU D00684. The sequence goes on from NZ_JBJGZI010000005.1 coordinate 31,930, forward strand.
CGGGCACCCAGCCGCGCAGCGCCGCCGACGTCGCGATGCCGAGCGCGCCGGCCACCGCGAGCACGCCCGCGACACCGAGCGCCCACGCCGGGCCGGTGAGGACGGCGAGCGTCGCGACCAGCGTGGGGCCCGCGACGAAGACCAGCTCGGTGGCGGTGGCGTCGAGGGCGAAGGCGGTGCCGCGCACCCGCGGGTCGACCCGCGACCACAGCGCCCGCACGGTGCCCGACACCAGCGGCGTCGCGGCACCGGCCGCGCCCGACGCGGCGACGACGACCGCGATCGGCGCGCCGCCGAGGACGACGGCCACGAGCACGGCCAGCAGCAGCGGATAGGCGCCGGCCTGCGCGAGCAGGACCGGGCGCGGGGTGCGCCGGTCGGCGAGCCGGCCGAGCACCGGCGCCATGGCGGCCATCGCGAGGCCGTAGGTCGCCGACGCGAGGCCGGCGGCGGCGTAGGAACCGGTCTGCTGCTGCACCATGAGCAGCAGCGCCAGCGGGACCATCGCCGAGGGCAGCCGGCCGGCGAAGCCGGCGAGCAGCAGCACGGGGGCGGACGGCAGGCGCCAGACGGACAGGTACGAACGCACGACGGAACTCACTTCAGAAGATCGCGAAAGAGGAACAGTAGGGGGTCAAGACCCGTTGACCCCCTACGACGATAGCAGGGCGGTAGGGAGTCACATGGACTACGACACCTACGGGTCGAATGCCGTGGAGCTGGCCATCGACCTGGCCAACGCCGACCGCGCGGCGGACCCGGACTGGGCGGTGGCGTTCCTGCGCGCCCACGACGAGTGGTTCACCCCCGAGACGGCGCTGGAGCTCTCCCCCGCCGAGACCCGCCGCGCCGGCGCGACCGCCGAGCTGGTGCGCGCGGTCGCCGTCGCCGGGACGCAGGACGACGTCATCGCCCGGCTCAACGAGTTGCTCGCCCTGGCCCGGCCGCACCCCTACGCCACCGACCACGACGGCGAGCTGCACCTGCACTACGCGCGCCCCGACGCCTCCGCGCTCGAGCAGCTGACGACGACGGTGGCGATGGGGCTGTCCCAGGTGGTGGCCCAGCACGGGTGGCAGCGGCTCGGCGTCTGCTCGGCCGAGGGCTGCGACGACGTCTACGTGGACACCTCGCGCAACGCCAGCCGCCGGTACTGCTCGAACACCTGCGCCAGCCGCTCGACCGTCGCCGCCTACCGGGCCCGCCGGAAGGCCTGAGGCTCCCGTGCAGGATCCCGCCGCGGGCCCGCGAGCGGTGGGGGGCAGAGGCGTCCTCCACTAGCGTCCCGCGGGTGACCCCGCTGCGGCTGCGCCACTGGGACGCCCGGCTGCACGCCGCCGTCGGCGCGCTGCCCGCGAGCCCGGCCGACCGCTGGCTGCGGCGGCTGTCCCGGGCGGCCGACCACGGCAAGCTCTGGTTCGCGGTCGCCCTGGTGCTCGGGCTGCGCCCCGGGTCGCTGCGGCGGAGCGCGGTGCGGGGCGTGGGCTCGCTGGCGGTGGCCAGCAGCGTGGTCAACGCCGTGCTCAAGCGGCTGTTCGGCCGGGTGCGGCCGGACCTCGCGAACCTGGCCACCCACCGGAAGCTGCGCCGCGCCCCGGACACGTTCTCGTTCCCGAGCGGCCACTCGTCGTCGGCGGCCGCCTTCGCCACCGGCGTGGCCCTGGAGAACCCGCTGGCCGGGGCCGCGCTGGCTCCGCTCGCGGTGGCGGTCGGCTACTCGCGGGTGCACGTGGGCGTGCACTACCCGGGCGACGTCGTCTCCGGTCTGGCCATCGGGGCCGGCGTGGCGCTGGCCGGCCGGCGGTGGTGGCCGGTGCGCCCGACCGAGCCGGCGCGCGTGCGGCCCGGGAGCAGCGCCCCCGCGCTGCCCGACGGCGAGGGCCTCGTGGTCGCCGTCAACCCGCGGTCGGGGCCGGAGGGCTACGACCCCGCCGAGGAGATCGGGCGCCTGCTGCCCCGCGCCGAGGTGCTGACGGCGTCCGAGGGGTGCGGCGTGGGCGACCTGCTGGAGGAGGCCGCGCGGTCGGGGCGCGCGACGGCGCTCGGCGTGGCCGGCGGGGACGGCAGCGTGGCGGCCGCCGCGGCGGTCGCGCTGGACGCCGGGCTGCCGCTGGCCGTCCTCCCCGCGGGGACGCTCAACCACTTCGCCCGCGACCTCGGGGTCGAGACGCTCGAGGACGCCGCCGACGCGGTGACGGCCGGGCAGGCGGTGTGCGTGGACGTCGCCGACGTCAACGGGGTGCCGTTCCTCAACACCGCGAGCATCGGCGTCTACCCGGAGCTCGTGCGGCGGCGCGACGCGCTCGAGGGCCGGCTCGGCCGGTGGACCGCGACGGCGGTGGCCGCGGCGCAGGTGCTGCGCCGCGGGACGCCGGTGTCGATGGTGCTCGACGGGCGCCCGGTCGACGTCTGGATCCTGTTCGTGGGCAACTGCCGGTACACCCCCCGCGGCCTGGCGCCGGCGTGGCGGCCGCGGCTGGAGGACGGCCTGCTCGACGTGCAGTACCTGCGCGCCGACGTCCCGTTCAGCCGCACGCGGGCGGTGCTCGGCGCCCTGCTCGGGATCAGCGACCGCAGCTCCGGCTACGCCACCTCCGCGACGCCGGAGCTGCACGTGCACCTGTGGTCGGGCCCGCAGCGCGTCGCGTACGACGGCGAGACGGGCGAGGCGGCGTCGTCGTTCGTGTTCGGCAAGCGCGCGCCGCTGACGGTGTACTGCAGCCGCACGTCCTGACCCCGCGCCCCGCTGCGGCCGCGGGCCGGCTCACCGGCCGGGGCGCGCGAGGGCCGTCCCGGACCGGACCACCGCCAGGACCGCCACCGCGGCCAGCGCCTCGCCCAGCTCCTCGACGAACGTCGCCGGCACGGCCCCGGCACGACCCGCGAGCAGCCTGACCAGGTGGGTGAGCACGTCGAGGCCCAGGGCGACGATCGCGTAGCCCGCGAGCGCGGCCACCACCCGGGCGGTCGCGGCGACGCCCCACGCCCGTCCCGCCCCCGCCAGCAGCCCCAGCGACGGGACGGCGACGGCGAGCCCGAGGAGCAGCGTCGTCAGCAGGGACGTCTCCGTCTCCACCAGCGAGTGCGCGCTCGCCAGCTTCAGGACCGCCAGCGCCAGCCCCGCGGCCGCGACCGCCGCCCACCACAACCGGACCCGGCCGGTGGCCCGGCGGCACGCGCGGCCCGCGAGCACCGCGACGGCGACGAGGACGCCGGTGGTGAACAGCCGCGGGAGCCCGCCGACCGCGTCCAGGTCGAGCAACCGGCGCGCGGCCGACCCGGCGCAGTGCCCCGTCCCGCAGTGCACCCGCACTCCGAGGGCCGCCCCGAAGAGGACGATCGCGGCCAGCCCGAGCAGGAGCACCCACCACGCGGGCCGCCGCTGCGGACGGGCCGACGGGTGCACCGGCCGATCATCGCGCCCGCGACCGGCGGGCGCACTGACCGAGCGCGGGGTGGTGCTGATCACTAGGTTCCGATCAGGTGTCCCGCACCACCGCCTGGGCATGGGACACGCCGAACGCCCCATCGACGGAAGAGGTCATCCATGTTGGTCCGCCGGATCGCCCGGCCCCTGCTCGCAGCGTCGTTCCTCTACGGCGGCGTCGACACCCTGCGCAACCCGCAGACCCGCGTGCCCGGAGCCCAGCCGGTGGTCGACACGATCACCAGGACGGCGGACCAGCAGCTGCCGGTCCAGGTGCCGCGCGACACCGAGCAGTGGGTCAAGATCGACGCCGGCATCAAGGTCGGCGCGGGCGCGCTGTTCGCGCTCGGCAAGCTGCCCCGCCTGAGCGCGCTCGCGCTGGCCGGCAGCATCGTCCCGACGACCTTCGCCGGCCACCGATTCTGGGAGCACGAGGACCCGGAGGAGCGCTTCGGCCAGCTGTCGAACTTCCTCAAGAACGCCGGCCTGCTCGGCGGCCTGCTGATCGCCGCCGTCGACACCGAGGGCCGCCCGTCGGTCGGCTACCGGGCCCGCCGCGCCGCGAAGCGCGCCGCGGAGTCGACGGAGAAGAACTACGAGAAGGCCACCCGGCGCGCGGCCAAGGCCCAGAAGAAGACCGCCAGGAAGGCGAGGAAGGCCAGCTGAGCACCCCCCTCGGACCCGCGGCCGCGCTCCGGAGGATCGCCTTCCTCCTGGAGCGCGCCCGCGAGCCCACGCACCGGGTCGCCGCGTTCCGCACCGCGGCGGCCGTCGTCGACACGATCGGGCCCGAGGAGCTCGACCGGCGGATCCGCACGCGCACGCTCACCGACCTCCGCGGCATCGGCCCCAAGACCGGCGCCGCGATCGTGCAGGCGCACGCCGGAGAGGTGCCGGAGTACCTGGCGCGCCTCGAGGAGGCCCACTCCGAGCTCGTGCCGCTGGCCGACGACGTCGCCGAATTCCGCGCCACCCTGCGCGGCGACCTGCACACGCACTCGGACTGGTCCGACGGCGGCAGCCCGATCCGCGAGATGGCCGAGGCGGCGATCGGGCTGGGCCACGAGTACATGGCGCTGACCGACCACTCCCCCCGGCTGACCGTGGCCAACGGGCTGACGGCGGAGCGGCTGGAGCGCCAGCTCGACGTCGTCGCCGAGCTCAACGCGGAGCTCGCGCCGTTCCGGATCCTCACCGGCGTCGAGTGCGACATCAACGTCGACGGCAGCCTCGACCAGACCGACGAGCTGCTCGGCCGGCTCGACGTCGTGGTGGCCAGCGTCCACTCCGACCTGCGCGCCGAGTCCCCGGCCATGACCGAGCGGATGCTCGCCGCGGTCGCCAACCCGCACACCGACGTCCTCGGGCACTGCACCGGGCGGCTGCTGATCCCCCGCGAGCAGCGGGAGGGACGGCGGCAGCGGCCCCGACCGGAGAGCGCCTTCGACGCCGAGGCCGTGTTCACCGCCTGCGTGCAGCACGGCACCGCCGTCGAGATCAACTCCCGGCCCGAGCGGCTGGACCCGCCGCTGCGGCTGCTGTCCCTCGCCGTCGAGCTGGGCTGCCAGTTCGCCATCGACACCGACGCGCACGCCCCCGGCCAGCTGGACTGGCAGGGCAACGGCTGCGAGCGCGCCGTCGAGACCGGCGTCGACCCCGACCGGGTGGTCAACACCTGGACGGCCGACGAGCTGCTCGACTGGACCGCCGGCTGACCGGCGCGCTCCGAGCCGCCCCGGTACCGCTGGTCAGCCGCTACGGTCGCGCCCCGTGCGCGGAATCGTCCTGGCCGGTGGCACCGGCAGCCGGTTGTGGCCCATCACCCAGGCGGTCAGCAAGCAGCTGATGCCGGTCTACGACAAGCCGATGATCTACTACCCGCTCAGCACGCTGATGATGGCGGGCATCCGCGAGGTGCTGGTCATCACCACCCCCGCGGACCGGCCGGCCTTCGAGCACCTGCTCGGCGACGGCAGCCGGTGGGGCATGCAGCTGAGCTACGCCGAGCAGCCGCGCCCCGAGGGCCTGGCCCAGGCGTTCCTCATCGGCGCGGACTTCATCGGCGACCAGCCGGTGGCCCTCGTCCTCGGCGACAACATCTTCTACGGCAGCGGCCTCGGGACCGACCTGGCCCGCCGCCCGGCCCCCGAGGGCGGTCACGTCTTCGCCTACCACGTGGCCAACCCCGCCGAGTACGGCGTCGTCGACTTCGACGCCGACGGCCGCGTGGTGTCCATCGAGGAGAAGCCGGCCCAGCCGAAGAGCTCCTATGCCGTCCCGGGCCTGTACTTCTACGCCCCCGACGTCGTGGAGATCGCTCGGGGCATCCGGCCCAGCGCCCGCGGGGAACTGGAGATCACCGCGGTGAACGACCACTACCTGATGGAGGGCCGGCTCACCGTCACCGTCCTCGAGCGCGGGACGGCGTGGCTGGACACCGGGACGACGACCACCCTCATGCAGGCGGCGGAGTTCGTCCGGGTCATCGAGGACCGGCAGGGCCTGAAGATCGGCTGCCCCGAGGAGGTCGCCTGGCGTCAGGGCTGGCTGAGCGACGCCGAGTTCCGTGCGCTGGCCGAGCCGCTGGTCAAGAGCGGGTACGGCCGCTACCTGCTGGGTCTGCTGGACTGACCGCCGCCGGGCACGGAACTGGCGTGTCCGCTCACCTGCTGTGACCGGACACGCCACCGCGGGCACCGCAGGGGCGGTTGGGCTTGACGGGCGCACCCGCGAGGGCAGAGCGTCCGCCGGGTGACGAGCCGGGGGCCGGAGGGTGCCGTCCCGGGCGGGGGGCACCGGTCGGGGCTCTCCCTCGGGCGGGGTGCGCTGCCCGGCGTCGTCCGCTTCGCCCTCGCCTGCGCGCTCGCCGTGGCCGCCTGGGTGGTCCTGACGGCGCTCGCCCCCGACGCCCGGGCGGACGAGCCCCCCGCTCCCGACGCCCCCACGGCCGACGCGGCCTCCGACCCCGGGGAGCCGGTCCCCGAGCCGGAGGCGGCGCCTCCCGGAGACCTGGATCACGATCACGACGGGACCGCGGCCCCGGCGCCCGAGGAGCCGGCGTACGTGCCGCCGACGTCCGAGGAGCCGGAGTACGTGCCCCCGGCACCCGCGGAGCCGGAGTACGTGCCCCCGGCGCCCGCGGAGCCGGAGTACGTGCCCCCCGTGCCCGAGGAGCCGGAGTACGTGCCGCCGGCCACCGGGATGCCGGACGGGGACACCTGGTCCCCGCCCACGGACGGGTCGACGGCCGGCAGCCCCGGCACCGTCGCGCCGGCGCCCTCCGCGCCCGCGCCGGTGGCCCCTGCCCCGGTGCCCCCAGCGACGAGCACGCCCCCGGCGCCCCCGGCGCCGGCCACGACCACCACGACGCCGGACGCGTGCGCGGTCCCGGCGCCCGCGCCGGCCCCCGTCCCGGGCACCACGGACGCCACCGCGCCTGCGACGACCACCCCCACCACCGCGACCCCCACCACCGCGACCCCCACCACCGCGACCCCCACCACCGCGACGACGTGCGCCACGGCCCAGCCCGCGACCGCCCCGTCGGCCCCGGCCCCCTCGACCCCGGCCTCGTCCGGCACGGCTGCGGAGACGGCGCCGACCGCCGAGCCGGCCGACGCCACCACGCCGGACACGGCCGAGGACGCGGACACGACCGAGGCCGAGGCGGAACCCCAGGCCCACGCGGAGACCCAGGCCGACGCCACGGGGACGGCGCTCGCGGCTGCGGACCCACCGCAGCGCGACGCCGTCGAGACCTGCGGCACCGCCGCGTCCGGGTCGGCCACCGGCGCCGGCGGGCACACGCCCTACGGGCTCCCGGGCACGCACTCGGTGCGCTCCCCGGTCCCGGCGGCGGACGCGCCCCCACCGCCGGCCGAGCTCCGGGCCACCGCGCCGGACACGGTCGTCCCGTCCTCCGGCGCACCCGTGCCGCCGCTCCCGCCGCCGCCCGTGCCGCCGGCACCGTTCCCGCCGCCGTCCCCCACCAGTCTGGGGTCGGGCGGGTGCGGCACCTCGGCGTCCGGCTCCGACGAGCGCTCCCGCGGCGGCGACTGCCCGTCCGCGGTCCTGCCCGGCGGCTCGCCTGCCGATGAGCAGGTCGTCCGCGGTGCCGCCCCGAGCGGGGCGGCCGGCGACGTCGACACCGTCGCGGAGGGGCCGGGCACCCGTCCCGACTGAGCGGCCCCGGCGGACGCCTGCCCGCCTGCCCGCCCCGTCCGGACCCCGTCTCCCGCGGCCGTCGTGCCGCGCCCCGAGGACTGATCCCCATGCGCACCACCCCGCGCGGCCGGACCCTGCCGGCCCACCCCCTCGGCGGGCCGTGCCCGGCGCCGCCCTCGCCCTGCACCCACCACCTCCCCGGGAGGCCGTGATGTCCATGGCCCTCCCCGGACGGCCGGGCGGCCTGCGGTCCCCGGGACCGTCCCCGCTGGCCAAGGCCGTCCTCGACCGGCTGCTCGCCACGCTGCTGCTCGCCTGCACCGCGCCCTGGATCGCCCTGGTCGCGCTGCTGGTCTGGAGCACCGAGGACGGCCCGGTGCTCGTGCGCGACCGGCGCGTCGGCCAGGGCGGGCGCCCGTTCACCCTGCTGCGCCTCCGCACCCCGGCCTGGACCCACGCGGGCAGGAGCCGCGTCGGCGCCGTCCTGCGGTGGACCAACCTCGCCGACCTGCTGCAGCTGGTCAACGTGCTCCGCGGGGAGATGTCCCTGGTCGGCCCGCGCCCCGCGACCGGTCCGCGTCCGGACGCCGTCGTCCGCGGACGGCTCAAGCCCGGCCTGGTGGGCCTGCGGGCCCTCGGCCGCGCCGACGAGGACGAGACCGACCTCAGCGAGCGCTACGCCCGCGAGTGGACGCCGTGGCTGGACCTGCGGATCCTCTGGCGGTCACTGCTCGGCGCCGGGACCCGGCCGGTCGCCTGACGGCGCGCGCGGTCAGCGCACGTCGTCGTCGGGCCGGTCGGCGTCCCAGGACGGGAGCCGGTCGTCGGAGCCGTACGGCGGGGCGACCCCGCCGGGGTCGAAGGGGGCGAGCGGCCCCGGGACGGTCCGGCCGTCGCGGTGCCCGCGGGCGGGCGTGGCGGCCCGCGTCTCGAGCGTGCGGCGCTCCTCGCGCCGGTCGGCCGCACGGATGGCCCGGGCGACGAGGACCGCGAGCAGCGCGGTCCCGGCGAGCCAGAGGACCCCGATCACGAGCGACGTGGTCATGAGCCCCCTCAGGGGGTGTCGGGGCCGGCGGGCGAGCCCCCAGGCGGACGTCGCTGACATGGTCCCCTGTCCGGGTGCCCGGGACAACCACCTGGCCCGCCGCCCGCCGCGACGCGCGGGCGCCACGCCGGAGGGAGACGACCGGCGCGCGGCAGGAGGTTGACGACGGGGACCGTCCCGGGTTCGCTCCTCGCGGTTCCCCCGCCGATGACACCGACCCCGAGGACGGGCCGATGCTCTCCACTGCCCTCTGGAAGGCCGCGCAGGCCGGACGCCGCCTCACCGCCGCCCGGAGGAGGGCCGGGACCGCCGGGCTGGCCGCCGAGCTCCGGCGCCTGGGCGGGGAGCTGGCCGTCATCCCGCTGGCCCTGGCCCGGGAGCTGGCCTTCGACCTCCGGCGGGGCGTCCGCACCCGGGGCTTCGCGCGCAACGAGGCGCACGTGGCGGCCCGGTCCGTGGGCGGCGACCCGGTCTTCTACCAGCCGACCGGGCTGCGCCCGCTGCGCGAGGCGCTGGCCGCGGTGCCGGTCGACCGGCGGCGGGCCAGCGTGGTCGACCTGGGCGCCGGGCGCGGCCGGGCGGTGCTGCTGGCGGCGGAGGCCGGCTTCGGCCGCGTGGTCGGCGTCGAGCTGGACGAGCGCCTGGTCGCCGAGGCGGCGGACAACCTGCGCCGGTGGCGGCGGCGTGCCCCGCGCGGGGCGGCCCGGGAGGTGAGCGTCGTCCGTGGCGACGCCGCGACCGCACCGCTGCCGGCCGGTCCGCTGGTGCTCACGATGTTCAACCCGTTCGGCGCCACCACGCTGGACCTGGTGCTGCGGTCGCTGTGCGCGGCGCGGGAGGACGACCCCGAGCCGGCCTGGGTCGTCTACGTCCACCCCGTGCACGAGGCGACGCTCACCCGGTTCCCCGAGCTGTCGGCGCACGCCCGCGGTCGCGGCTGGGTGGTCTACCGGCTGACCCAGGAGGCCGAGGTCCTCGCCGAGGCGGGCTGAGCCGCCCGGGCCGGCCTCAGGAGGCCAGCGACGCCTCGTCGCGGGGCGCGGGGACGGCGGCCACCGGCCGGCGCCGCAGCGCCGACACGACGCCCTCGGCCTTCTCGCGCCGGGCGACCGCCGCGCGGGCGCCCTCGGAGGCGTCGGCGCGGCGCAGCAGACGGCCGAGGCCCAGGCCGAGCAGGAGCAGGACCGCCGGCCACACGAGCGCGGCCACCATCAGCACCGTCACGCGTCCTCCTTCGTCGAGGGGCGACCGGCCCGCGTCGCTCGGAGTGAGGACACGGTCACGTCGTGGAGGCGGACCTTACACCCGGCACAGGGGTGGTCACACTCTGTCCCTCGACAGGGTGTCGCCCGACCGGGAGTCGCCGCTCAGCGACCGACGGTGAGCTCGTCGGCGCGGGGCCCGCACACCGCCTCGTCGACCCCCTCGAACTCGTTGCCCCGCACCTCGACGTCGGAGACCCGGGCCGCGTCGGGCCACTCGGCGTGCACCGCGCACGAGCCCTCCCCGCCCTCGGTCACGACCACGCGGTTGCCCGCCACGGTGATCCCGCGGGCGGCGAACGCGGCCCGCGGCGGGGACGTGGAGCTGCCGTCGAAGGACAGGGCCATGAGCGGCGCACCGCGGCTGGGCTGCCAGGTGACGGCGTTGTCGGAGAACTCGACGTCGGTGGTGTCCCACGGGGAGCTGTAGAGGACCAGCGCGGAGCCGACGACGCCGTCCAGCCGGTTGCCGGTGACCTGCGCGCTGTGCACCTGGGACAGCCGGACGACCGCGTCGGTCCACGCGCCGTTGCCGTCGACGGTGTTGCCGCGGACGGTCAGGCCGGTGATCAGGTGGTGGTAGGTCCAGTTGCCGTCCGGCGGCATGTCCTGGTCGACCGCGCGCACGGGCTCGCCGCCGAACGCGGCGAAGGGGGCCATCCGGAACTGGTTGTCGACGATGTCGACGTCGTGGATGTCCCCGGTCCCCAGCGCGTTGAACACCACGCCGCGGCCGCAGTCGAGGAAGCGGTTGCCCGAGACGGTGATCGCGTCCTGCAGCTGCAGGTCCGAGGCGTCGTCGGGGCCGATGTAGACCGCCGGCCAGCTGTCGCTGATCGAGCTGTCGGTCACCGTGCTCCGCGGGCCGTGCAGCTCCACGCCGCCGCTGAAGTCGAACGGCTGCTGGTCGTGGTCGACGAGGACCCGCTCGACGACCACGTCGGAGGCGACGAAGTACAGCGCCGAGAAGTCCACCTGCTCGCGGTTGCCCGGGATCGACGTCCCGCCGTTGAGGAAGGACGAGTCGTGCACCGCGATGCCGCTGCCCCCGCCCTGCGCGACGACGTAGTTCTGCCCCGGGGTGTCCCGCATGGTGACGCCGTCGAGGGTGACCCGCTGGGCGCCGTAGAGGTAGAGGCCGTAGCCGGTGATGGTCCGCCCGGGCGGCACCAGGTTGCGCGGGCCGTTGAGGTCGAGGGTCAGCCCGGCGATGGTCACGTCACTGACCGAGTCGCCGAGGAAGACGTTGCCGCCCCACTCCGCGTCGGAGGCCCCGACGACGCCGTCGGCCATCACGAACACGGCGCCGGGGTCGGCGGTGATGCTCTGCCCGTCCCGCAGGTGGAAGACGAAGTCCGCGTCGATCACGTCGTTGCGCGGGGTCACGTAGGAGCCCAGCAGATAGGTGCCGGCGGGCACGTGCACCGCTGTCGCCGCGTCGAGCACACGCCGGAGGGCCGGCGCGTCGTCCGTCACGCCGTCGCCGGTGACGCCGAAGTCGCGGACGTCGACGGCGCCCGGCGGCCGGGGCGCCCCCGTGCCGGGCGCGCCGACGGGCGGCGCGGACGTCGGCGCCGTGGCGGCGGGCGGCGGCGGGCGCTCCTCTCCGTCCCCGGCGGTCGCCACGAGCAGGCCGGCGCCCACCAGGACCGCGGCGCCGACCGCCAGCACGGTACGGACGAGGGCGCGGCGCGGCCGCCCCCGTGGCCCCTGCGGCTGCGCCGCCTGCGACATCGCCCCGTCCCGTCGTCGGTCGTCCTCCGGCGCCGGGAACCCGCCCCGGACCGTCGGTACTGCCGAACGACCTCGTGCACCCCCGGGTTCCGGGCTCAGCTCCCCCCGCCCGTCCCGCCGGCGGACGGTACAGGCACGGCCGCGCCCTCCCCGTCCGGCAGCCGCAGCGCGTCGAGGAAGGCGCCGCGCCACGCGGCGTAGCTGTAGTGCTCCTCGACCGCCCGCCGGGCGGTCGCACCCCGCTCCCGGCGCGCGGCCTCCGGCTCCTGCAGCAGGGTCAGCAGCGCGTCCACCCACTCGTCGGTGCCGGTCGCCGCCGGTGCGCCGAACTGCTCGAGCACCCGCGCGTTGACCCCCACCGGCGTCGCCACGGACGGCAGCCCCGCGGCGCCGTACTGCAGCAGCTTGTAGGCGCACTTGCCGCGGGTGAACGGGGTGTCGGGCAGCGGCATGATCCCGGCGTCGGCGGTGGCGAGCAGGGCGTCGGTCTCCCGGCCGGCCCAGGCGACGCGGTCGGTCATGGGCTCCAGGTCCCCCAGCGGCCGCTCGCCCGCGCTCACGACCGTCAGCCGCGCCCCGGTGCGCCGGTGCACCTCGAGCAGCGCCGGGGCGACGTCGGCCAGGTAGGGCTCGGTCGACGGCGAGCCCGTCCACACCAGCCGCGGCACCTCGCCGACGGCGTAGTCGGTCTTGCGCGGGTAGTCGTCGGGGTGCACGCAGCTCGGGACGACCCGCACCTCGGGGTTCAGCCGCGCGGCGGCGTCGGCGAGGAGGTCGTTGCCGGCGACGACGAGGTCCGCCGCCCGCACCGCCGTCGACCAGCCGGAGGCCTCGCCGAAGAAGCGGTGCACCCCGCCGCGGTCGTCGGCGAACAGGGCGTCGTCGAAGTCGTAGACGCCCCAGCCGGAGCGCCGGAGCAGGTCGGCCTCCACCCGGCCGCGGGTGAACGGGCCGAGGGAGCGGGAGACCACCAGCCGGTCCCAGCCGGGGCCGCGGCCCAGCCGCCGCAGCCGCCGCTCGGCGTGCAGCACCTCCAGCGGCCGGCGCAGCAGCGTCCCGGGACGGACGTCGGGCGTCCCCAGGTAGTCCAGGACCGGGTCGGCCTCGAGACCGAGGAACCGCAGCCACTCGAGCACCCGGACGCGGCTGCTCGCGCCCGCGGGCCCGTAGGAGGCGCCGACGGCGATCCGCGGGAGCGGCCCGGGGGCAGGGGTCACGTCAGACACACTGCACCGGCTCGGTGAACTCCAGGCGGACCGTCCGGTTGAGCGCCGCGGCCGACGGGACCAGGTGGCCGGTCTCGTCGCGGTCGGGCACGTAGCCGTCGAAGTCGCTGCCCAGGCCGAGGACGTGCAGCTGGGGGATGGGCACCCCGAGGTCGATGAGGACGAAGGCGACCTCCTGCGCCCGGTCCTCGCTGACCTTGCGGTCCACGTCGGGCTCGCCGACGGCGGGATGGGTCCCGAACACCTCGGCGATCAGCCCGGGCCGGGCGATGAGCTGCTCGGCGTAGGGGCGCAGCAGCTCGGCGGCGGCCCGCTCGTCGAGCAGGGTGAACTCGCCGGGGTGGAAGCCCAGGGGGCCGCCGGTGAGCGTGACGACGTCCGGCGTGCAGCGGATGCCCGGGTCGATCCCCACCGGCCGCACGGCGGGCAGGCCCGGCTCCGGGGTCCCGGTGAGGGCGGAGTCGCCGCGCTGGACGACGACGGCGCCGGCGCGCTCGGCCACCGCCTGCCAGATCGCGGCCAGCTGCGTGCGGCGGACGTCGTCGAGCGGCTCCTGCGGGGCCGCGGTGTCCCCGAGTCCCTGGAAGACGACCGACCACCCGCGCAGGTCGGGCAGCTGGCTGAAGTCGGCGAGGGTGTCGGCGACCTCCCGCGGGTCGGCGTCGAGCATCCCGGGCCGGGTGAAGTCGAGCGGCCCGGCCGTGGACAGCCCGGAGTCGACGACGACCAGCGTGCGCAGCCCGGTCGCGTCCGGGACGGTCTGCACGCCGAGGTCCATCGCCGCGAGCAGGTCGCTCTCCGGGGTCCGGGCCCGCGCCGCGGCGACGGCGTCGTCGACCTGCTGCCGGTTGGCGGCGTACTGCTCGTCCCGCGCGGCGGCGTCGGCGGCGTCGGCCGTGAGCGTCACCGTCCCCCCGACCTGGACGGGGGCGCCGTCGGCCACCACGACCGAGAACTGCGACTGCTGCGCCACGGCGACGTCCCGGGCGGCGGACGCCGTCCCGGTGAGCTCGGGCGCCGCCGAGTTGGCCCGGGCCCCGACGACGACGACGAGGGCGCCGCTCGGTTCGGCGGCCGTCCCCGGCTCCGCGCACGCGGCCACGCCTCCCGCCACGGCGAGCGAGAGCAGCGCCGCCACCCAGCGGGGCGCGCCGACGGTCTTCCTCATGCATCCCTCCTGGGGACGTCCGGCTTCAGCAGTCGTCATCGGTCAGGGCGGCCACCATGCCGCCCACCTCGTGGCCGATCGAGACGGCCCAGCGGGCCAGCGAGATCACCGGCCGCGCCGCGACCATCACGACCTCGGCGTCGGTGCAGCGGCGGACGAGCAGGCCCGCCCGCTCGACGTGGTAGGTGCTCGTCACCACCGCGATGCGGGTCCACCCCTCGCGCTCGGCGAGCGCGCCGATGGCGCGGGCCTCCGCGCGGGTGCCGTCGCCGTCCGCCTCCGGGGCGAAGCAGTGGACGACGAGGTCGCCGTCGTCCCGGCACAGCTCGCGCGCGGGGGCGTTGACCTCCCCGCCGGCCGCGGAGACCACGAGGACGCCCGCGCCCTCCTCGGCCAGCTCGACGGCGAGCGGGACGCGGGTCTCCGGGTCACCGGCCAGCAGCACGACGGCGTCGGCGCGCTCGACCTCGGCGGTGGAGGGCAGGACGAACAGACGGACCACCCCGACGACGGCGAGCACGAGCACGCCGGCCAGCACGAGGGTCCTCTTCCGCATGGTGGGGCAGCTTCGCCGAGCATCCGCCCCCGTTGTTGCGAGTCGCGCCCGCCACGGAACTCGGGGACACGGACACCCATCCTCCCCGAGCGCGCCATCACTCCCCGTGCCGCCCTCACCACCGAGGGCTGCAACTCAACCGGACGGCGTGCGGGACCGCTCCGTCCCGTCATCCGAAAGTGCTGCACGAACGGGGATCGAAAGGGTTATCCGAACTCCGTCCCACAGTTACCGTGTGGCCGCTCCGGGACCGCATCGGCGCCCGGAGGCCGGTGGCCGACGCTGGCCAGGAGGTCGATTCCGTCGTCGAGCGGGGGCACTGTGGATCTGGCAGACGCGCGACGGGTGCTGCGCGCCCGGTGGTGGCTGCCCGTGGTGGGCCTCGTCGTCGGCCTGGCGGTCGCGGGGGTGGTCCTCTGGCGGACGGTCCCGGTCTACACCTCGACCACGGCGCTGTTCGTCAGCGCGACCGAGGTCCGCGACCTCCCGCAGGCGCACGCCGCGGAGCTGTTCGCGATGCAGCGCCTGGAGTCCTATGTCGAGCTGCTGCGCAGCGACCGGCTGGCGCGCGGCGTCGTCGAGGACCTCGGGCGCGACGAGACGCCGGCCGACGTCGCCTCCCGCATCCACGTGACGCCCGTCGAGGAGACGGTGGTCCTCGAGGTGACGGTCACCGACAGCAGCGCCGCCCGCGCGCAGGAACTGGCCCGCGCGGTGGCCGCCGAGTTCACCGAGCAGGTGAGCGCCATCGAGCGGCCGCCCGGCGTCGTCGAGACCGCGGTGCGCGCGGAGACGATCGAGCGGGCCACCTTCGAACCGGACCCGATCAGCCCCGACCCGGCCCGCGACCTCGCGCTCGGCGGCGGCCTGGGCCTGCTGCTCGGCCTGCTGCTGGCGCTGGTGCCCACCCGCGTCCGGCGGACGGTCGACGGCGCCGGTGACGTCCGCACCGCCACCGGCGCGCGCCCCGTCGCCGCCCTGGTCGAGGACCCCCAGCCGGCCTGGGGCTCGCTCCGCCCGACCCTCGACCCCGCCGCCCCCGACGCGGCGGCCCTGCGCACCGTGCGCGCCCACCTCCTGCTCGGGCACGGGGACACCCCGCCCCGGGTGGTCGTCGTCACCGGGGTGCTGGCCGGCGAGGGCCGTTCGGAGCTGGCCGCCCGGCTGGCCCTGACGCTGACCCAGGGCGGCAGCCGCGTCGTCCTCGTCGAGGCCGACCGGCAGGCCCCGGACCTCGCCCGCACCCTGGCGCTGCCCGGCGCCGCCGGCCTGACCGAGGTCCTCGCCGGCACCGCCGACCTCGACGCGGCGCTGCAGCCCTGGGGCGACGGCGCGCTGAGCGTCCTCACCGCGGGCTCGACCCCGCTGGACCCGAGCACCGCCGATGCGGCCGACGGCACCGCCGCGCTCGTCGCCCGGCTGCGCGAGCGGGCCGACGTCGTGGTCGTCGACGCCGCCCCGCTGTCGCCGGTCCCCGACGTCCTGGCCCTCGGCGAGGTGGCGGACGGGTTCGTGCTGGCCGCCCGGTTCGGCGTCACCCCCCGCGACGCGCTGGCCGAGGCGGCGGAGACGCTGGCCGGGACGCCCGCCGGCCTGCTCGGCGTCGTCCTGACCGGCGTGCCGCGCCGGGCCGCCCGCACGCAGCGGCTGCGGATCCCCTACGCCGCCGACCGCACCGTCACCTCGACCGCGACGCCGGAGGTCCCCCGCGAGGTCGGGACGGTCCGCCGGGTGGGCCCTCTGCCGGCGGTCTCCCCGGAGCGCTCGTGACCGAGGAGCTGCCGTCCTCGACGGCGGTGGCCGGCACCCCCGCACCGGCCGGTCCCGCGCCCGCACCGGCCCGGCCCGCCTCCGCGCTGCGCGGCGCGCTCGGCACCCTGCGGGCCGGCGGCTTCCTCGACCTGTTCGTCGCGCAGGTCGTCCCGCTCGGGGCCACCTTCGCCCTCACCCTGGTCTCGGCCGCGCTGCTCGGCCCCGAGCGCCGCGGCGTCCTGACCTACCTCATGACCGGCGCGACGCTGTCCGGCGCGCTGGCCTACGGCAGCCTGCACGTCCCGGTGGTCGCCGCCCTGCGCGACGGCGACCGCAGCACCCTCCGCCACGGCATCCGGCTGGTCGGCGGCTTCTCGGTGGGCCTGGCCGTCACCGGCCTCGCGCTCGTCCTGGTGGGCGAGGCCCAGCGCACGGGGACGGCGCACTCCGACGTCGTCACCACCGGCTGGGCGCTGGCCGGCGGCGCGCTCGTCGTCGCCCAGCTGTTCGCCAACCGGGTGCTGCAGGGCCTGGGCCGCAACCGCGGCTACCAGGTGACCATCGTGGTGCAGAGCCTGCTGTACCTGGCCGGGGCCGGCGTGGTGCTGGCCACCAGCCGGTCGCCGATGCTGGTCTTCGCCGCCTGGGCGCTGTCGGTGCTGGTGAGCCTCGGCGTCGCCGCGACCCAGCTGGCCCGCCACCTGCGCGGGCACCCCGAGCGGCTGTCCCCCGGCGGCGGGAGTCCCTGGACCTGGCGCCGGTTCCTGCGCTCGGCCACCGCCAACAACGTCGGCAGCATCGGCCAGATGGTCATGCTGCGGGCCGACGTGCTGGTGGTCGGCCTGCTGCTCGGCCCCACCGCGGCCGGCATCTACGGCATCGCGCTGTCGCTGACCGAGCTCGCGCTGATCGTGCCGGAGGCCTTCGCGCTGTCGGTCTTCTCCAGCCGGGCCCGCATGGACGCCGCCCGCTGGGAGGGGCAGCTGCACCGGACGGTCCGGCTGAACGCGGCGGTGGCCGGTCTCGCCGTCGTCGGCATCGCCGGGGCCGCCGTCGTGCTCTCCCTCGGCCCGCTGTCGGCCTACGAGGGCCTGGTGCCGCTGGTGCTCATCGTGCTCCCCGGCGCCGTCGTCGCCGGCTACTCCCGGATCGCGCTGAGCGCCCTGCAGGCCCTCGGCCGGCAGTCGGCGGTGGCCACCTTCGGCGTGCTGGCGCTGGTCCTCGCCGCGGGCTACGTGCCGGGGACCTGGCTCGGCGGCACCACCGGCACCGCCGTCGTCTCGACCGTCGCGTACCTCGCGACGGCGCTGTACCTGCGCACCAGCCTGCGGTCGGCCCTGCGGCCGGTCGCCGGGGAGGAGGACCGGTGACCCGGACGTCGGTCGTGGTGGTGGCCTACCGCTCGGCGGGCTACCTCGAGCGCGGGCTGCCCGCCCTGCTGCGCGACCCCGCCGTGGGGGACGTGGTGGTCGTGGACAACAGCAGCGACGAGGCGACCGCGCGGGTCGTCGGCCGCGCCGACGGGCGGGTCCGCTACCTCGACCCCGGCGCCAACGTCGGCTTCGCCCGGGCCTGCAACCTGGGCATGCACGCGACCGCCGACCCCGTGGTCACCTTCCTCAACCCCGACGTGCTCCTGGAGCGCGGCCTCGCCGAGCTGGTCGCGGCCTGCGCGGCCGACGACCGGCTCGTCCTGGGCGGCGGGCTGACCGGCGAGGCCGGCGACGCCATCGGCAACGCCCGCCGCGGCGAGACGCTCGGGACCGAGGTGCGGCGCGCGGTGCTCGGCGCCGGCTCCTCCCTGATGACGCTCGAGCCGGACTCGGGCACCGTGCCGGTCCCCCAGGTCGACGGCGCCTTCCTCATGGCCGCCCGCTCCTTCCTCGACCTGCTCGGCGGCTTCGACGAGCGCTTCGAGCTCTACTTCGAGGACGTCGACATCTGCGACCGCGCCCGCGAGCACGGGCGGGTGCTGCTGGACACCCGTCCCTTCGGCCGGCACGCCGGCGGCGGCAGCTCGCGCACCGTGGCGGCCGTGTCCTACTGCGTCTTCCGGGTCTCCCGCATCCGGTACTTCGCCAAGCGCGGTGGCCGCCCGGCTGCCCTCGCCGCGCTGCTGGTGGCCGTCACCGAGGTGGCCGCCCGCACCCTCACCCGGCAGCCGGAGGGGTGGCGGGTGCGCTGGCGCGGCCTGCGGCTCTCGGCGCGGGAGGCCCTGCGGCCGGGCACGGTGGGGGTGCTGTCGTGAGCGCCGCGCTGGTCCTGGTCGCCGCCACGCTGCTGTTCCTGCTGTGCTGGCGCCGCTGGGGCGTGCTCCACCCGCTGGCCGTCACCCTCGCGCTGTGGCTGGTCATCGGCCTGCTGCTGGTCATCCGGCCGGTGGACCTGGTGCAGCCGAGTCCGCGGGTCGCGGTCGCCCTGGTCCTGGGCCTGTCCGCGATGTGCGCCGTCCCGCTGCTGCTCGACCGCGTCCGGGCCCCGGCCGACGACGCCGCGCCGGCCGCGCCGCCGGTGCGCGTGACCGTCCGGGTCGGCCGGCTGGCCGTGGCGACGGCGGTCGTGCTGGCGCTGGTGCTCTGGGGCGCCTGGCAGTACCGCCAGGCGATCTCGGGCGTCCTCGGCGTCCCCTTCGGTGAGCTCGACACGAAGCTGGTCCGCTGGGCCGAGCTCTACGGCGACCTGACGATCAGCGCCCCGGTCGGCATCGCGCAGGCGCTGGCCCCCCTGCTCGGCGCGTTCGGCGTGATCGGTGGGCTCTGCCACCGCTGGTGGTGGTTCCTGCTCGTCCCGGTGGCGATCGCGACCACGATGCAGTCGCCGTCCCGCACCGCCACCCTCACCGTGGCCGTCACCAGCCTGTTCTTCCTCGTCCTGCTGCCGCGGGCGGCGGGCCTGGTGCGCCGGGCGCGGCGACGGCTGGTGCCCGCCGGCGTGCGGGTGGCCGCGCTGGTCACCCTCGTCGGCGGCGCAGGACTGGCCTACTTCGGCTTCGTCGGCCGGCAGCTGGACAAGTCCACCCTGCCGGCCGGCCTCTCGGTGGCCGACTGGGTGCCCGACTGGCTGGTCCAGCCGCTGCTCTACCAGGTCGGCGGGGTCAGCGCGTTCACCGTTGCGGTCGAGCAGTCCACCGGCGACGCCGGCCCGTACGGCGAGTGGGGCCGCTCGGTGTACGGCCTGGTCAAGCTGATCCAGCTGCTCGGCATCCACGTCCCGACGCCGCAGCCGTTCGCCGACTACGTGGACATGCCGATCCCGTTCAACACCTACACCGCGATCGGCGACGCGTACTTCGACTTCGGCCTGGCGGGGGTCGTCATCGTCTTCCTGGCCACCGGCCTGGTCGTCCACCTGCTCGGCAGCTGGCCGCGCCCCGGCCACCCCGCGTCGATCTGGGCGATGAGCGTCATGGCCGCCGTGCTGACGGCGACGCCGATCCACATGCGGCTGCTCGACATCGACGTCCTGGTGCCGGCCGTGGTGGGCTTCCTGCTGGTGACGTGGGTGCTCCGGCCCGAGAAGGCGCCATCCACCCCGGCTCCCCGCACGCCGGCCACCGCCGGCGCCGGCGCGGCGCGATGACCACCCACCGGTCCGACGGCACGGGCGACGACGCACAGGAGGTCGGAGTGGGCGAGCCCATCCGGGTCGGGCTGCTGACGAGCGTGGGCCGCACCCTGGACGCCTTCTTCCCCCCGATCGTCGACCGGCTCACCCAGCTCGGCTTCGCGGTCACCGCGGCCAGCGGGACGACGTCGTCGCTGCCCGGCTGGACGCCCCTGGACGGCTTCACCCAGCGCCCCTCCCGCGGGGTCCGCACCGCGCTGCGCGCGGTCCGGGAGTGGTCCGCCGCCGAGCGCCACGACGTGGTCGTCACCAACACCGCGACGGCGTCGGCGCTGGTGCGGGTCGCCGGGCTGCGGGCGCCGGTCGTCTACTTCTGCCACGGCCTGCACTGGGGCCGCGACGACGCCCGGGCGCTGCCGTGGAAGGCGGTCGAGCGGGTGCTGCTGCCGCGCACCGCCGGGGTGGTCACGATCAACCGCGACGACCAGGCCTGGTTCGAGAGGCACGGCGCCCGGAGGGTGCACCGGCTGGCCACCGGCGTCGGCGTCCCCCTCGAGCGGTGGCCCGCCTCGCCGGTCCCGGCGTCGGACACCCTCGACCTGCTGTGGGCCGGCGACATGACCCCGCGCAAGCGCCCGCATCTGGCGGTCGCCGTCGTCGCGCGGCTGGTCGAGCTCGGCGTGCCGGTGCGGCTGCGCATGCTCGGCGACGGCCCGCTGCACGACGCGGTGCGCGCCGAGGTCACCGCCCGGGGCCTGGAGGGCGTCGTCACCGCCGAGGGCCGCGGCCCGGTGACCGAGGCGCTGGCCGGGACCGCCGCGCTGCTGCACACCGCCACGTGGGAGGGGCTGCCCCGGGTCGCCCTGGAGGCGGCCGCGGTCGGGCGCTGGTGCTACGGCTTCGACGTCAAGGGCCTGCGCGACGCCCCGCTGGTCCGGCTCGCGCCCGACGACGACGTCGAGGCACTGGCCCGGCTGCTGGCCGGGGACGCGGGCACCGGCGCGGTGCGCAGCGTCCCGGACGTGCGCGGCACCCTCGACGCGGCCACCGCCGCCGACGGCCTCGCCGACGCGCTGCTCGACGTGCTGGGCCGGCCCGCCCGGACGACCGCGGCGCCGCCGCCGGCCTGACCCGCGGTCAGGCGGGGCGGCGCCAGGGCGGGAAGAACCCGGCCGTGTCGTCGGTGCCGGCGAGGTCGCGGTAGCGCACCGGGTCGTGCACGAGCTTGGCGACGTGGAAGGGCAGCGGCTCGCTCTCCGGGTCGTAGCGGTGCTTGAAGACGAACAGCGGCGAGGACGCCGACCCGCCCAGACCGCCGCCGAGGTGCAGCCGCGACATGCCCTGCGCCTGCGCCCACTCGGCCGCGGCCAGGAACAGCCGGTTCGAGGCGCCGATGCCGCGGGCGACGTCGGCGGAGGCGCCGAGGTGGTAGTGCAGCCACGAGCCGTGCGGGAAGCACAGCAGCGCGGCCACCAGCCGGCCCTCCAGCCGGCCCTCGACCAGCAGCGGGCGCAGCGTCGCGGCCTCGTCCACCAGCGCCGTCCAGTAGGCGTCCGGGAAGAAGAAGAACGGGTCGGCCTGCTGCCGCTCCATCGTCGTGTAGTAGAGGTCGCGGAAGGCGCCGAGGTCGGCCGGGGCCGGGTCGACGGTGACCGCGAGGCCCTCGCGGTCGGCCCGGCGCGCCGCCCGCCGGTGGTGAGGGTGCATGCCCGCGAGCAGGTCGCGGCCGGGCGAGACGTCCCAGGCCACGGTGGAGCCGGCGGGCACCAGCTCGGCCGAGGCCGGCACCAGGGCGGCGTTGCCGAGCAGCGGGTGCAGGCGCAGGAACGTCGTCACGACGCCGTTGGCCCGCGCCCACGCGTCCAGGGCGGGGCCGAGGGAGGCCGCCGCGGCGGCGGAGCGGGCCACCGGGCCGCCGTAGCCGTAGGCGCTGATGGCGTCCCAGCCCCGGCCGTCGGGCAGCGGGCGCAGCAGCAGCGGGAGGGCGACGTCGCCATCGGCGGAGCGCACGTGCAGCAGCACCGGCCGGGTCCCGGGGACCTCGAGCAGCGCCGACGCCCGCGAGTAGGCGGCACTGGTGTAGGTGTCCAGCCCGCCGAGGCCGGCGACCACGCGGTCCCACTCGGCCTCGGGGACCACGCGCACGGTCCCCTCGGAGGTCGGGGCAGGCGCAGGCCGATCGACGTCCGCCACGGTCACGCGCGCTCCCCCGACTCGGTGTCCACGAGCGGAGGCTAGACGTCCGGGACGCCGGATGGCCGGTCACCGTGCGTCATCACTCCATCGGGATGACGCGCCGGGGCCACGTGCTCCTCGGCTCGACCCGCCGCCGCCCCGGCCTCGGGGACCTGTGACGCACGTCTCCGAACGGACCGCCACGGGCGCCACGGTCCGTACACGCGCCGATCACCCGGGATGACGACGAGCCGCCGTGCGCCCCGGAGTTACGGATACCGGCGTTCCCCGTACACCAGAGGCCCCTGCGCTCCGTGTGGCGGCACTACGTTCCGTGCGCCCGGCCATCCCCGAGGGACGGCCGGGCGACGTGTGGAGCCCCGGCCCAGAGGGTTCCCCCAGCCGAGTGGTGGACGGGTGAGACGGAACGACCTGATCGAGCTCCTCCGGCGTCATCGTCGGTACGTCGTCGCCGGGCTGTTGCTCGGTGTGGTCGTGGCCGGCGTGCTGAGCTGGACGGCGGTGCGGACCTACACCTCCTCGACGCAGCTGTTCGTCGGGACGGCGGGCTCGACCGCCTCGGCCGACGCGTACGAGGGCAACCTGTTCTCCCAGCAGCGGGTCGCCTCCTACGCCCAGGTCCTGACGTCGCGGGAGCTCGCGCAGCGCGTGGTCGACGAGACCGGCCTGCCGCTGACCGCCCGCGAGGTCGCGGCGAAGGTGACCGTCACCCCGCTGCCGGAGACCGTCGTCCTCGACGTCCGGGTCACCGACACGTCCCCCGAGCGGGCCCAGCAGATCGCCACCTCGCTGGCGCAGCAGTTCACCCAGCGGGTGACCGAGCTGGAGACCCCCGCGGGGGCCACGTCGCCGACGGTCACCATCACGACCATCCAGGCCGCCGACCTCAACCCGACCCCGGTCGGCCCGGACGTCGTCGGCAACCTGTGGCGCGGCGCCGCCATCGGCCTGGTGCTCGGCATCGGCCTGGCGCTCCTGCGCGGGTACCTCGACCGCAGCGTCCGCGAGGTCGACGACGTCGAGCAGTCCACCGGCTCCCCCGTCGTCGGCCGGGTCTTCGACGACCGCAAGCTGGGCAAGGCGCCCCTACCGGCCGGCGCGGGCGCCCAGTCCCCCACCGCCGAGTCCTTCCGCGCCCTGCGGGTGAACCTGCGGCACCTGCGCGGCGGCGAGCGCGGCCCGCAGGTCGTCGTGGTCGCCGGCGCCGTCCCCGGCGAGGGCGCGACGACGGTCGCCGTCGACCTGGCCGTCTCCCTGGCCCGCGCGGGCGAGCGGGTGACGCTGGTCGACGCCGACCTGCGGCAGCCGCGGGTCCGCCGCCGGCTGGGCCTCCCCGACGGCCCCGGCCTCACCGAGGTGCTGAGCGGCGCGGCCCAGGTCCGCGACGTCACCCAGAGCTGGGACGAGGGCCCGCTGCGGGTGCTCGGCGCCGGCGCCCTGCCGGCCGACCCCGAGGCGCTGCTGGGCTCCCCCGCGATGGCCGCCCTCCTGGCGGGGCTGCGCGACAGCCAGGACGTCGTGGTCGTGGACGCCCCGCCGCTGCTGCCGGTCGTCGACGGCGCGGTGCTCAGCGCCCGCGCCGACGTCTGCCTCCTCGTCGCCCGCTACGGGCGGACCAGGCGCGAGCACCTGGCCGAGGCCGCGGCCGCCGTGGCGCGGGTCCGCGTCCCGTCGCTCGGGGTCGTCCTCAACCGCGTCCCCCGCGGCGCGGCCGTGGCGACGGCGGGGTCGACGAGCTACCCCGCCGACCGGCACCGCCGGCGGACCCACCCCGCCGCGCTGCAGGGGTCGCCGGCCGGCTCCCCGCTCCCCCCGCACCAGCAGTGACCGTTCCCCCTCCGACCCGACCGGCCGGCCGGCGTCGTCCCCTGCCCGCGAGAGAGAGGCTGACATGACCGGGAAGGACCCCGGCCTGCGGTGGCGCCTGATCCGCTTCGCGATGCTCGGCGGTGACGTGGTCTCGCTGCTGGCGGGCCTCGTGCTGGCCGTCACGGCGCGCTACGAGGGGGCGCTGCACCTGATCGGCATCAAGGGCCTGGTCGTGTCCATGGCCCTGGCGATCCTGGTGTTCCCCGTGGCCTCGACCGCGCTGCGGCTGCACCAGGGCCGCTACGCGGTGGGCAGCGTCGACGAGCTCAAGAGCCTGGCGATCGCGGTGGGGCTCACCGCCCTCACCGTGCTCGCCGTCGTCGCCGCCGTGGGGACCCCGCGGCTGCTGCCGCTGAGCGTGCCGCCGATCGCCGCCGTCCTGTCCTTCGTGATCATGGCCGCCTTCCGCCTGGCGATCCGCAGCCAGCGCGAGGGCGCCGTCCGCCCGCGGACCGGCCAGCGGACGCTGGTCTTCGGCGCCGGGATCGCCGGCGAGCAGCTGGTCCGCTCGATGCTCGGCGACCCCGACAGCCCCTACCTGCCGGTCGGACTGCTCGACGACGACCCGGCCAAGCGGCACCTGCGCATCCGCGGCGTGCGGATGATGGGCAACCGGGAGCGCCTGGCCGACGCCGCGGCGTCCACCGGCGCCGAGGTCGTCGTCCTCGCCCTGCCCTCGGCCGGGTCGGCCCTGGTCCGCGACCTCTCGCAGCGGGCCACCGACGCCGGGCTCGCGGTCAAGGTGCTGCCGCGGATGGCGGAGTACTTCAACCGCCGGGTCGGCATCCGCGACGTCCGGGACATCGACGTCGCCGACCTGCTCGGCCGCCGGCAGATCGACACCGACGTCGCCGAGATCGCCGACTACCTGCGCGGCAAGCGGGTGCTGGTGACCGGCGCCGGCGGGTCGATCGGCTCGGAGCTGTGCCGGCAGATCCAGCGGTTCGGCCCCGGCGAGCTGATGATGCTCGACCGCGACGAGTCCGCCCTGCACGCGCTCCAGCTGACGATGTTCGGCGAGGCCAAGCTGCACGAGCCGCAGGCGGTGCTCGCCGACATCCGCGACGGCGAGGCCCTGCGCCGGCTGTTCGCCGAGCGGCGCCCGGAGGTGGTCTTCCACGCCGCCGCGCTCAAGCACGTCAACATGCTCGAGCAGTACGCGGACGAGGGCTGGAAGACCAACGTGCTGGGCACGCGCAACGTTCTGGCCGCCGCCACCGAGGTCGGCGTCACCCACTTCATCAACGTCTCCACCGACAAGGCCGCCAACCCGGTCAACGTCCTCGGGCACACCAAGCGGATGGCCGAGCAGCTGACCGCGGCCTACGCCCGGGGCAACCCCGGCCGCTACCTGTCGGTCCGGTTCGGCAACGTGCTCGGCAGCCGCGGCTCGGTGCTGGAGACCTTCGCCGCACAGATCGCCCGCGGCGGCCCGGTCACCATCACCGACCCCGAGGTGACCCGCTACTTCATGACGATCCCCGAGGCGGTCCAGCTGGTCATCCAGGCCGGCGCGATCGGCCGGGGCGGGGAGGCCCTCGTGCTCGACATGGGCACGCCGGTGCGCATCGGCGACGTCGCGGCGCACCTGATCAGCCTGGAGGGACGGCCGATCGAGATCCGGGTGACCGGGCTGCGGCCGGGCGAGAAGCTGCACGAGGAGCTGTTCGGCTCCGGCGAGCAGGACAGCCGCCCGTTCCACCCGATGATCAGCCACGTGCCGGTGCCGGCCCTGCAGGCCGACGAGCTCGAGCGGCTGGGGACGAGCTACCCGGCCCCCACCGCCCGGAGCGCGGCGATCCGCAACCGGGTGGCCGAGCTCCCGGCCCGCGACGGCGGCTCCACCCGCGTGGTGCCGCTGTGACGGCCGCGCCCGTCCGCCGGCGGGGCCGGATCCTGCTCTCCTCGCCCGACGTGGGCGGCCGCGAGCAGGAGCTGGTCGCCGAGGCCATCGCATCCGGCTGGATCGCCCCGCTGGGGCCCATGGTCGACGCCTTCGAGCAGCGCATCGCCGAGCGGTGCGGCCGGGAGCACGCCGTGGCCCTGTCCTCGGGCACGGCCGCGCTGCACCTGGCGCTGCTCGAGCTCGGCGCCCGCCCCGGCCGCGCCGTCGTCGTCCCGACGATGACCTTCGCGGCGACCGCGAACGCCGTCGTCTACACCGGTGCCGAGCCGGTGTTCGTCGACTGCGACCCGGAGTCCGGCGCCCTCTCCCCCGCGCTGCTCGACGAGGCGCTGGCGGCGCTGCGGGCGGAGGGGACGGCGGTCGCCGCCGTCGTCCCGGTCGACCTGCTGGGCCGCTGCGCCGACTACCCGGCGCTCGAGGAGGTCTGCGCGCGGTACGGCGTCCCGGTCGTGTCCGACGCGGCCGAGGCGCTGGGGTCGAGCTGGCGCGGCCGCCCGGCCGGCTCGTTCGGCGTCGTCGCCGCGCTGTCGTTCAACGGCAACAAGATCATGACGACGAGCGGCGGCGGCATGCTGCTGACCGACGACGCCGAGGCCGCCCGGCGGGTCCGCTACCTGAGCACCCAGGCCCGCCAGCCGGCGGTGCACTACGAGCACACCGAGGTCGGCTACAACTACCGGCTGAGCAACGTGCTGGCGGCCCTCGGCCTGGCCCAGCTCGAGCGGCTGGACGAGATGATCGGCCGGCGCCGCGCCCTGCGGGAGCACTACGCCGCTCTGGTCGACGGCGTCCCCGGGGTGCAGGTCTTCCAGCGGGCGGGCGACGAGGTCGACAACTGCTGGCTCACCGCGCTGCTGGTCGACCCCGCCGAGGCCGGCTGGTCGGTCGA
This sequence comes from Geodermatophilus sp. SYSU D00684, assembly GCF_054050455.1. NCBI lineage: Bacteria > Bacillati > Actinomycetota > Actinomycetes > Geodermatophilales > Geodermatophilaceae > Geodermatophilus > Geodermatophilus sp. SYSU D00684. The sequence continues at coordinate 58,688 of NZ_JBJGZI010000005.1, forward strand.
CGACCTGCGGGAGGCGCTGGACCTCGCGGACATCGAGTCCCGGCCGCTGTGGAAGCCGATGCACCGCCAGCCGGTGTTCGCCGGCGCCCGCAGCCACCTCGACGGCTCCGCCGACCGGCTGTTCGCGACCGGGCTCACCCTGCCCAGCGGCTCGGCGCTGACCCCCGACCAGGTCGACGCCGTGCTCGAGGTGGTCGCCGGGTTCCTGGAGGCGCGGCGGTGAGGCGGCGGCTCTACCTGCCGGTCAAGCGGGCGGTCGACGTCGTCGTCTCCGGGGTCGGACTGCTGGTCAGCGCGCCGGTGATGGCCGCGGTGGCCGTCGCGGTGCGGCGGGACCTCGGCTCCCCGGTGCTGTTCCGGCAGCAGCGGCCCGGCCGCGACGGCCGGCCGTTCGAGCTGGTGAAGTTCCGGACGATGCGCACGTTCGGCCCGGACGACTCGGTGGCCACCGACGGCGACCGGCTCACGCCCTTCGGCACGTGGCTGCGCAGCACCAGCCTCGACGAGCTGCCCACGCTGTGGAACGTGTTCCGCGGCGACATGAGCCTCGTGGGCCCGCGCCCGCTGCTCATGGAGTACCTGGACCGCTACACGCCCGACCAGGCGCGGCGGCACGAGGTCCGGCCCGGCGTCACCGGGCTCGCGCAGGTGCGCGGGCGGAACCTGCTGAGCTGGGAGGACAAGTTCGCCGCCGACATCGAGTACGTCGACGGCCTCGGTCCCCGCATGGACGCCCGGGTGCTGCTCGCGACGCTGCGGACGGTGCTGCGCCGGCAGGGCATCTCCGCGACCGACGCCCCGACCATGCACCTGTTCACCGGCGAGCGGGCCGACGCGGCCTGACCTCCCCGCCACCGGCACCGGGCCGGGCCCCCACCGGGGGCCCGGCCCGTTCCGTCACTGCGCGGAGGACGCGGGTGCCGCGGCGAGCGTGGCGGCGAGGCTGCGGCCCAGCGCGGTGCCGAAGGAGCTGATCCGGCCGCAGTGCTCCATGTGCCACACCGGGGAGCCGTTGACCACGTTGCCCGCCAGCAGCGGCCCCATGACGTAGAGGCCCGGGGCCGCCTCGAGCGTCGGGCCGACCGCGATCCCCCCGCCGTAGCGGGTGGATTCGACCACGCCGCTGCTGATCAGGTCGGCGACGAGCGAGGGGCTCGTGTCCTGGAGGCGGCGGACCGGCCCGGCGCAGTTGACGACCACGTCGGCCGGCCGGTCGAGCTCCGCCGGGACGCCGTCGCGGAGGAGGTGCACCCGCACGCCGCGACCGTCGGCGGCGCTGACGCCCGTGAAGCTGCCGGCCACCGTCTCCAGCCGGCCGTCCGCCGTCAGCTCGTCGAGGACCTCGTAGTACTCCCAGCCGGCCCGGCGCTGGTGCCGGCCGAGCTCGACCCCCCAGTGCCCGGCGAACTCGAGCGTCTCCTCGGCCGACAGCCGCTTCAGGACCGCCATGACCCCGTCGGAGATCGGCTTGAGCGTCTCGCCCACCGAGAAGCCGGCGTCCTTGCCGCGCACGAGGTCCCCGATGGCGGCCTCGTAGACGTCGACCGCCCGGATGAGGTCCTCGTCGCGCAGGGCGTGCAGGAGCTCGGGTCGGTAGTCCGCGTCGGGCCGGGGCGGGCTGATCCGGTCCGGCAGCCTGCCGCCCGGCGTCAGCACCGTGAAGCGCACGCTCTTCTCGGCGGCGACGGCGAGGTCGTTGACCTGGTACAGCATGTCCATCGTGCTCGCGTTGCCGCCGAGCACGACGACGTGCGGCGGGTCGCCGGCCGCGTCCAGCCGGCGGAGTGCGGCCGCGATGCGGTCCCGGGCCTCGGTCATCCCGTCGAAGGGGTCGTCGACCAGCACCGCCTCGGGCTCGTCGCCGTCCACCGCCAGCCGGGGTGCCACCGGGGACGACCCGGTCGCCAGCACGACGTGCGTGGCCTTCAGCGTGCGCTCCCGGCAGTCGATCGCGTAGCCGGTGCCGTCCGTGCGCAGGGAGACGACGTCGTCCTGGAGCTCCGTCGTCGTCGCCACGCCCGCGGCGGTGGCCGCGGCGACCGCCGCGCGGACCCGCTGGGACAGGTGGAGGCCGAAGACGTAGCGCGGCAGGAACAGGTCGTCGAAGTCGTCGCGCGCCACCGCGTCCCGGTGCCGCGACCACCACCGGGACGAGACCGGCCCCTCCGCCGCCAGGAACTCGTCGAAGGCCCAGTCCTTGTTCACGGCGAGCCAGTCGGAGAACAGCCGCCGCTCGGCGTCGGGCAGGAAGTCCCGCAGCGACGTGATGAGCAGCGAGGTCCGGGCGGCGCGGCTGCCGTAGGGGACGCCGGGGAAGGGGTCCGGCGCGCGCTCCACCACGGCGATGCGGAGCGGCCGCGCCGGTGGGTCCTCGGCCAGCGAGGTCAGCAGCGCGATGAGGACGTAGGAGGTCGAGGCGCCGGCGCCCACGAACGCCAGGTCGTAGGCCGCCTCCGGCCCGTCGTCCTGGGGTCGTCCCGGCCGCTCGAGGGTGCTCTGTGTCATCGGACCGGGAGTCCCGCCTGCTGCCGGCCACCGGAGCTGACGAAGACCGGGTCCGGCGGCACCTCCCCGCTCCGGTCCGGGAGGATGCGCGCCGGGTTGCCCACGGCGGTGGTGTGGTCGGGGATGTCGTGGAGGACCACCGTGCCGGCGCCGATCTTGCACCAGCGGCCGATGGTGACCTTGGGGATGACGACGGCGCCGACGCCGATGTGCGTGCCCTCGCCGACGGTGACGTGCCCGCTCAGCGCCGCCTGCGGGCTGATGTGCGCGTAGTCGCCGATGACGCAGTCGTGGTCGACGCTGGCGCCGGTGTTGATCAGCACGTGCCGGCCGATCCGGGCGTTGGGCTGCACCATCGCGCCGGCGAGGACCACGGTGCCCTCGCCGATGGAGGCCGAGGGCGCCACGATCGCCGTCGGGTGGATCGCCTGGCCGAACCGGGCGTCGAGGACCTGGGCGAGCTCGGCGCGCTCGCCGTTGATGCCGACGGCCAGGACGAGCGGGACGTCGAGGCGCGGGAACGCGTCCGGCCCGACGATGCGGATGCCGGGGAGGACGTTGCGGCTGGCCGGGTGCTGGTTCGCAGGGGAGTCGTTGAACACCTGCCGGACCCGGATGCCCCTGGCCCGGAGCACGTCGATGACGACCTGGGCGTGACCGCCGGCGCCGTAGACGTCGTAGACCGACCTGTCGCCGAAGGTCACACGGCCTCCCTGCTTCGCTCACGTCTCGTTTCCCCTGCCGGCCCGCACGGCGCTGGGAGCCGGGGTGGCGGGCGCAGCGTATTGGTCGCGCAGGCCGCCGGGGAGGTCTCGTGCGCGGAAAGCGGACTGCGGAGTCCGCACCGTTCCATCCCGGCCCTCCGCCCGTCGTGCCGTCGCTGACCGTGCCCGGCCGGTGACCGGGCCGGCGGTCAGCGCGCGGGGGCGGTGCGGCGGCGCAGGAGCCGGTCGAGGGCGCGGGTCACGAGGACGCCGACGGCCGCGCCCAGCGCCCAGCCGGCGAGGACGTCGGTGACCCAGTGGGCGCCGAGGTAGACCATGCTCACGCCGACCGCCGCCGTCCCCGCGGTCAGGACGGCGACGACCAGGCGGCCCACCAGGTCCCGCCGTCGCAGCCCCCACAGCACCAGCGGGACGGCGGCCCCGGCGGTGAGCGCGGCGATCGAGGAGGGGAACGCGGTGCCGTCGGCGGGCACGAGGGCGAGCTCGGCGGGCGGGCGGGACCGGCCGATGACCTCCTTGAGCCACTCCGCCAGCGCGGTGGCCGCCGCCGAGGAGACCATCGCCGCGGCCACGGCCCGCCAGGCCCGGAAGACGGCCGCGAACACCAGCGCGGCGAGGGCGGCGAGGGCGTAGGTCGCGGCGGGCTGCCCGGCGTCCATGAGCCCGCGGGTGGCCGCGTCCGCCCAGCCGGTGCGGTGCCGGTCGATGGCCTCGAGCACCGCCTGGTCGAACGACATGCCCGGAGTATCCGTCAGCACCGGCCGGGGACGGCGGCGTGAACGGGCGGGAACGGCTCTGTGGACACCGCGTGTGGCGAGGCCACGGAGGGGGTACGTTCTGCCGCGGGTCAGGTCGGCCCGGGGGGACCGAGCGGTCGAGGAGTGGCCGTGCTCATCGTCGTCATCTGCTGTGCGGTGTGGCTGACCGTGGGACTGCCGGTCGGCCTCCTCCTGGGCCGCGCGCTGCGCCACGCCGACTCGGCCGAGCGCAGCCCCCTCACCCCGTCGGCCCTCGGGACGTACGGGTCCCGCTGACCGGCCTCAGTCCTGCGGGGCGGGCACCCGCTGCGCGGGCGCCTCGAGCGAGAGCGCGTCGTCGCGGCGGCGCAGCCAGGCCGCCGGCAGCACCAGGCGCGGCGCGACACCGACGAGGACCGCGACCAGCACGGCGACGGCGGACAGCGCCTCGCCGGACTCCTCGGCGAACGTGGCCAGCGCGTACCAGCGCGCCCCGACCCAGCCGGAGACGGCGGACAGTCCCACCGAGGCGGCGGCGTAGAGGCCGAGGGTGGTCAGCACGCGGCGCCGGTCGCGGCGCTCGGCGCGGCTGATGACCGCGAGGACGGCGAGGACCGCGCCGGCGAGCAGCACGCTCACGACGACGGCGCCGGTGGGTGTGACGACCGAGGACAGGGCCTGCATGCCGGTGACGTGCACGGTGCTGCCGGCCTTGACCACCGCGATCCCGCCGGCCACCGCGCCGACGGCCAGCCACCAGGTGCGGCGGCCGGGGTTGCGGGCCGCGCCGGCGACCCCGGCGAGCGAGGCGGCGGCGAACAGGGCGGCCACGAACATGCGCGGCAGTGAGTACGGGGCGTCCATGGACAGGACCCGGGCGACCTGGCCGGTCGTGCCCTGCAGGCGCAGGGCGTAGCCGACCGCCTCGAGCGCCACGGCGAGGGCGGCGAGGCCCACGGCGACGGGCGGCAGCGGCACGCGCCGGCGGGCCGGGCGGACGGCGGCCCGCGCGGCGGCCGGGGAGCCGCCGCCGCGCGCCGCGGGGGTCAGCAGCTCCTCGACCTCGGCGCCCGGCGAGCGGCGGTCGGCCAGCCGGATGCCCCGGCCCAGGACGACGCCGAGCGCGACGGCGACGACCACCCACGCGGCGAGCCCGCCGACGATCCACGTCCCCACGTGAGCACCATCGGCAGGTCCGGGCCCGGACGTGACAGTCCGGTCACACCACAGGGGGAGATGGGGCGGACGGGCCGGTTCTGACGCACGAGACCGAGCGACGGCGCCATCACTCTGCGTGACGGCAGCGACCGTGCTCAGGGCGGTCCTCCCCCGGGCCCCTGTGTGCTTGGCCACAGCCGGCTCCCCGGCGACGCGCGCCGCTCACTCCCCGCGAGGCGACGGTCGCGCACCGTCCGCCGGCCCCTTCTCCGCGACTCCCCTGTGCCGAAACGCGTGCCAGACTCGCCGCTGCCGCCTTGTCAGCGCTGACGGGCGAGGTCCGGCAGTTCCACCCACGGGAGTCAGCAGTGCTCGACACCACGCCCACACAGGTCAGGGCGACCCGGCACGACAGACGACCCGATCACGGAGCGTGGCCACACCTGGCAGGCATCCCGGTCCTCGTCCTCCTGCTCGGCGGGACACTGCTCCTCCCCTCGGTGTCCGACCGGGGGCTGGTCCTCGGCATCACGGTGGCCGTGGCGGTGCTCGTCGTCGGCGGGCTGGCCCTGGCGTGGCCGCGGGACACCGGCAGGCGCCCGCTCGGCACGGTGGGCCAACTGGTCCTGCACCTCACGCCGGTCCTGCTGCTCACCACCGTGTTCCCGCTGGTGAACGAGGAGATCAGCAGCGCCCGCATCGGGGACGTCGGGCTGACCAGCGTCGTCCTCGCGTCGTCGATGACCGTTCCGTGGCTCAGCCAGTCGGTCTGCATGCCGCTCTACCGCGGCATCGGCGAGACGCTGCACCGGCCCGACCCCGACGCCCTGCTGAGCGCTTTCAGCCGCGCCTGGCCCCTGATCGCGCTGCGCTCCCTGTCCGTGGTGGCGCTGTTCGCCGTCCCGGTGCAGCTGGTCCTGGACTGGCCGCTGGAGGTGCTCGGCGCGTACCTGGCGCTGACCGTCGCCCACCTGCTGTTCGTCCAGCTCCTGGTCCTCACCAACCGCCCCGACCACCGGGGGCTGTGGGCGGCGTCCTGGACCGCGTACGCCGCGGCGTTGTTCCTCGTCCCGACGGTGTGGATCCTGCCGCCGCTGGCCGGGCTCGCCGTGCTCCTCGTCCCGCTGCGCCGGCACGTCCGGCACCTGGCCGACCCGCTGGTCCTCGACCGCCGGGACGTGCTCGCCGACCTGCTCCGCGGGCTCCTGCTCGGCGCGGTCCTCTGGGCCGACAAGTTCGTGTTCCTGCTGGCCGCGGGCCGCGACTTCGCCGTCGACACGGTGTTCCTCGCGCTGTTGCCGGCGATCCTGGCCTACAACGCGTACTTCGTCGTCTTCGCGCCGCGCTTCGACCGGGAGGTCGGCCGGCTGCGCGCGGCGATGGAGGACGAGCCGCTGGACCGGCTGCACCGCCACTCGTCCCGGCTGGCCGGCACGGTCACCTCCGCGATCCTGTCCACCGGGCTGGCCGGGGCCGCGCTCGTCCTGGTCGTCACCGGTGGTGTCGTCACCTGGGAGCCCCGGGCCGCGGGGCTGACCGCCGCGGTCGCCGTCGCGTCCTGGACGTTCATGATGACGACCGTCGTCTCCTACAAGCTCGACTACGTCGGGCAACGGACGCTCGCCCAGGGCCTCGGCGCCCTGCACCTGGCCGCCTGTGTCGCGGCCTTCGTCCTGCTCCCGCCCGGTCCGGCCGTCTACCTCCTGCTGGCCGGTGTCGAGGTGGTGCTCCTGGCGGTGGCGCTGCGCAGCTGCCTGCGCCACTGGGGCCGGCCGGAGTACAGCCTCTTCTGGCGGCACGCCACGTCCTGGTGACCCGGCGCCGCCCCCCTCTCCACCCGCCCCACCGTCCAGCACCGCGCACCCGGCCCGAGCCCGAGGAGACCCCGCAGGGATGGCATCCCAGCCCGCCTACGAAGACGTCGACGTCGCGATCGTCATGGAGTCGACCTACCCCTACCTCAAGGGCGGGGTCTCCGCGGTCGTGCACGACATCGTGGTCGAGAACCCGGACCTGACCTTCGGGATCATCCACCTCACGTGGGACTCCACCAGCCCGCAGGAGGACCTGTACGGCGTACCGGCGAACGTCCGCTGGGTGCACCCGCTCTACCTGAGCATGCAGGAGCACCAGGCCGACTTCCGCGACCTCACCCCGCGGGACCTGGGCATGTCCCGCCGGGGCCGCCGCGCCCTGGCGAACCGCCTCTTCGACGCCCTGGAGTCCGTCGTCGCCGGTGACCCGGAGCCGGTGTGGTCGCTCTTCGACGAGGGGATGAACCCGCGCACCCGGCGCTACCCGCTCTGGGCCCTGCTCGGGACCCAGGAGTTCATGCAGGTGCTGCAGCGGCGCTGGGCGGGCCTCGGGCTGTCGCTGGTGGACACCTTCTGGCTGATGAGGGAGTTCTTCTCCCTCGCCTGCGCCGTCCTCGGCAACGACCTCCCGAAGGCGCGGGTGTACCACGCCCACACCACCGGCTACGCCTCGCTGATGGGCGCCGCGGCGGCCCGGCAGAACGGCGGCCGGTTCCTGCTCACCGAGCACAACCTCTACGTCCGCGACACCGTGAACCTGCTGCTCGACAGGGACATGGCGCTGCCGGTCACCGCCGCCGACTGGCGGACCTTCGACGTCCCGCCGACCCAGCGGGCGTGGATGACCTGGTGGATCGAGATGGGGCGGCTCTGCTACCCGAGCGCCGAGGTGATCACCTACCTGTACCCCAAGGCGATCACCGAGGCCGCCGACCTGGGCGCGCCGGTCGAGAAGAGCGTCGTCATCCCCAACGGGATGGTGCCCGCGGCGGTGGAGCCGGCGTACCAGCAGCGCCTGCGCGCCCTCGAGGACATCGCGCGCGCCCCACAGGACCGCGTGTGGCGGCTGGCCTACATCGCCCGGGTGGTCCCCATCAAGGGCATGCTCGACCTGCTGGACACCGTGCACCTGCTGCTGCAGCGGGGCGTGACCGGCTTCCACCTCGACGCGCTCGGCCCGACGGACCACGTGCCCGAGTACTACGCGGCGTGCCTGGAGAAGGTGGAGCGTCTCGGCCTGTCCTCGCACGTCACCTTCCGCGGGGTCGTGGACGTGAAGGCGGAGATCGGCGGCTACGACGTCCTCGTCCTGCCGAGCTACAACGAGGGCCAGCCGATCGTCGTCCTCGAGGCGATGACCGCGGGCATCCCGACCGTGGGCACCGAGGTGGGCGGCATGGCCCAGTTGGTGGAGGACCCGCTGACCACCGAGGGTGGGCACACCTGGGGGCCCTGCGGCGTGCTCGTGGACCCGCTGCACAAGGCGCCGAACATGGCCGAGCAGCTCGCCGACGGGCTGTCCCGGCTGATGGCGGACCCGGCGCTGTACGCGGAGTACGCCCGCAACGCCCGGGGCCGGGTCGAGGACTTCTTCCAGCTCGTCGACGCCATGCGCGCCTACAACGACCTCTACCGCGAGCTCGGCGAGCTGCCGCCCCGGAACACCGTCGCGCCCTCCGACCCCGGGGCCGGCCCCGCGCCGGTGGTCGCGCCGGTGGTCCGGGAGGCGGTCGCGGACGTCGTCCGCCGGCCCGGCCGACTGCGTCCGGGGTTCCTCGGACTGCGTCCGGCGACCTAGGATCGCCGCGCCCGTCGACGGAGACGGGCGCGCGGTCAGGGACCGCGCGGGACGTGCCGATGGAGTTCCCGTGGCCTCTGTGTTCCTGCTCGGCGCACTGCTCGTCGTCCCCTGGCTGCTGACGGCGCGCCGCGGACCGGGGGCGCCCGCGGCGACGCCCGCCTGGACGCCTCCTGCGCAGCAGCCGGTGCGTCCGCGGGCCGACCCCGACGAGTGGTGGCGCGAGTCCTCCGCTCTGCCCTCCCGCACGCCCGTCCGAGAGCCCTGGCCCGTCCTCGAGGTCTGACCACCTCTCCTGTGACGCCTGGGGTGGTTGCGGCTGCCCCATGGACGCAGCGTTGCGTGCTTGCTTGACTACACCCCGCACACGGACGGACCGGTCCCCCGCTGCCCGCGGGGAGGTGCCGGCCGTCCCCAGGCGGGAGGTACCGGGTGGGCAGGCACTCGTCGGACGATCCGGGGAGGCCGCTCCCCCGACGTGATGGCAACCGGCGCCTCCGCTGGCTCTCCGGGGGGCTCGGCGCGCTGGTCCTGGCGGTGACCGTGACCGTGGCGCCGTCCGCCCCTGCCGACGTCGCCGTGGAGGCGGCTGCCCCCTCCGCGCTGGACGCGCGCTGCGCGGACCGCTCGCCCTGCGTCCGGGAGGCCCTCCGCGCCACCGCCACCAGCCTCGGCGCGGGCCGCGGCCGGCCGCCGGCACCGAGCCCCACGACGACGCCGACCTCCACGACGACGCCGCCCACCCCGAGCACCACCGCGGCGCCCACCACGTCGACGCCGACCACGACCCCCGGCGCGGCCGCGCCCGTCGGCATCGCCTACCCGCCCTCCGACGAGGTCATCGCCAACCCCGAGCGCGGCTTCACCCACTACACCGAGACCCGCTGGTCCCCCGACGGCAGCGCGTACACGCCGCTGGACGCCGGCACGATGACCGCGTGGCGGACGACCGAGGCGGTGACGCTGGTCTACCGCGTGTTCTACCTGGGGGGCCTGGCCGACCGGGACACCGTCGACACGGCCTTCCTCGCGCAGGTCGCCGCCGACCTCGACACGGCCCGCGCCGCCGGGGTCCAGCTGGTCGTCCGCTTCGCCTACTCCCCCGACGACGACCACGACGCGCCCCCGGCCCGTGCCGTCGGCCACGTCCGGCAGCTGGCCCCGGTGCTCAACGCCGGCTCGGACGTCGTCGCGGTGCTGCAGGCGGGTTTCGTCGGCCGCTGGGGCGAGTGGTACTACTCCGAGCACTACGCCTCCGACCCGGCCGCCCCGTGGGCGCTCACCGACGCCGACTGGGCCCGCCGCGGCCAGGTGCTCGACGCCCTCCTCGACGCGACGTCCCCGGACATCTGGGTGCAGGTGCGCTACCCCGCGATCAAGCAACGCCTCGTGAGCGGCGCGGACGCCGCGCGCGTCGGGATCCACGACGACTGCTTCCTCGCCGACGAGACCGACATGGGCACGTTCGCCTCGGACGGGGACCGGGCGTGGCTGGCCGGCCAGTCGGAGACGGTCCCGGTCGGCGGCGAGACCTGCGGGACGAACGGCACCCGCTCGCAGTGGCCCACCGCCGCGACCGAGCTGGCGCGCTACCACTGGACCTTCCTCAACGCCGACTTCCACCGGGGCGTCCTCGACTCCTGGGGCGAGGACGGCCTGGCGACCGCCGCCCGCTCGCTGGGCCACCGGCTGCGGCTGGTGTCCGGCTCGTTCCCCGGGACCGCGCGCCCGGGGCAGACGGTGTCCCTGGTGCTCACGCTCACCAACGACGGCTGGGCCGCCCCGCTGTCCGACCGGCCGGTGCAGGTGGTGTTCCGCCAGGGCGGGCAGACGGTGGCCGTCCCGGTCCCCGTGCAGGTGCGGAGCCTCACCCCGGGGACGTCCCGCACGTTCGCGCTCGACGTCGCGGTGCCGACGGCGCCCGGTCCGTGGGCACTCGCGCTGGCGCTGCCCGACGCCGCGCCGTCGCTGGCCGGGAACCCGGCCTACGCCGTCCGGCTGGCCAACGCGGGGCTGTGGGACCCGGTGACCGGCCGCAACGACCTCCGGCACGTCCTCACCGTCGGCTGATCTGCCCGGATGCGGCGCACCTGACAGGCTCCTGGGCATGGTCACCCGCCGCGGCGCCTGGATCCGGTACCAGGACCCCCTGTCCGACGAGCAGCTGGACTTCGCGGTCGAGCACTACCAGGTCGCCATCCTCCAGCCCTGGGAGGACGAGGCGGCCGCCCGGCTGAAGGAGCAGCGGCCGGACATGACCGTGCTCGCCTACCGGTGCCTGTCCTCGGTGCGCGACTTCGAGACCGGGCCCGTGTACACGTCCGGGGTCAGCCTCGAGGAGGCCGAGGAGGCCGGCGAGGAGTGGTTCGCCCACCGAGAGGACGGCGCCCGCATCCAGTGGGCGACCTACCCGGGCCACTGGCAGATGGCGGTGTGGGAGCCGGACTACCGCGAGCGGTGGTGCGACAACGCGGCCGACTTCCTCGAGGACACCCCGTGGGACGGCCTCATGGCCGACAACGACGTCTACGACGACTACTACGGGCTGCGCCCGCCGCTCGAGGGCGGGCGGACGATGGCCGACCTGCGCCGCACCATGGACGAGTTCGTCCCGCAGGCGGGCAAGCGGCTCAACGAGATGGGCAAGCTGCTGGTCCCCAACATCGCCGAGTCCCGGCGGGATCCCGGCCGCTGGGCGCGGCACGCCGCCTACGGCGGGGGCTTCGAGGAGGTCTTCCTGGCCTGGGGGCCGGGGGACTTCCTCGACCCGGGGAGCGCCCTGGCACAGATGGACGAGCTGGCCGGCCCCGGGCTCACCATCGTCCGGACGGCGACCGACGGGCGGGACGACCACCCCAACTTCCTCTACGGACTGGCCGCACTGATGGTCTTCGGCCCGGAGGAACGGGCGTACTACTCGGCCACCGACCACGACGGGTACAGCGGGACGCCGTTCCGGCCCGAGCTCGAGTGGGACCTCGGCGCCCCGCTCGGCCGGCCCCAGCAGCGCGGCAACGCGTGGTCGCGGGAGTTCGAGTCCGGCTGGGCGGGGGTCAACCTCAACGAGAACAAGCGCCGCAAGGTCACCCTCGCCGTGCCGCCGGGGCTGCGGACCGCCGGCGGGGAGCCCGCGCCGGCGAGGGTCACCCTCCAGCCGCACGAGGGCGCGGTCTACCGGCGCTGAGCACCCCGGGACGCCGTCCCGCCCTCCCACGCCGAGGACACCATGGCCCGGACGTCGTGCTGCGCCCTCCCAGCCCAGCGTCGCGCGGATCCGTCCCGACGAGCGGCCCGTCGAGGACGCAGCCGACGACGAGGGGGACGCCGGGGACGCGGTCGGCGTCGCCGGTCGAGAGGTCGTCGAGGACGACCACCGCCTCGCCTGCCTCGCGCATGGCGAGGACGACGTGCGCGCCGATGTCGCCGGCGCCGCCGGTCACGAGCCAGGTCACCGGCCGAGCCCAGGTGCCCCGGGCGCCGGTCCCGGGGTCCGTTCGGTCACACCGGTTCAGCCGGCGCGGCGGCCCAGGGCGCGGTAGGTCCAGCCGGCGGCGGTCCACGCCTCGCGGTCGAGGGCGTTGCGCCCGTCGAGGACGCGCTTGCTGGCCACGACCTCCCCGAAGGCGACCGGGTCGAGCTCGCGGTACTGGCGCCACTCGGTGAGCACGAGGACGGCGTCGGCGCCGGCGGCGGCCTCCTCCGGCGAGGCGGCGTAGTCCAGGTGCGGCCACTCGCGCCGGCCGTTGTCGACCGCCGCCGGGTCGGTCACGCACACCGATGCGCCCTGCAGCTGCAGCTGGGCGGCGACGTTGAGGGCCGGGGAGTCGCGGATGTCGTCGCTGTCGGGCTTGAACGCCGCGCCCAGGACGGCGACCTTCTTGCCGAGCAGGGAGCCGTCGAGGACCTCGCGGGCCAGCTCCACCATGCGGATGCGGCGGCGCATGTTGATGTTGTCGACCTCGCGCAGGAACGTCAGCGCCTGGTCGGCCCCCAGCTCCCCGGCGCGGGCCATGAAGGCGCGGATGTCCTTGGGCAGGCAGCCGCCGCCGAAACCGAGGCCGGCGTTGAGGAACCTGCGGCCGATCCGGTCGTCGTAGCCGATGGCGTCGGCCAGCAGCTTGACGTCGGCGCCGGTCGCCTCGCACAGCTCGGCCATCGCGTTGATGAAGCTGATCTTCGTCGCGAGGAAGCTGTTGGCCGCCGTCTTCACCATCTCGGCGGTGGCGTGGTCGGTGGTCACCTTCGGCGTCCCGCGGGCGACGATCGGGGCGTAGACCTCGTCGAGCAGCCGCTCGGCGGTCTCGCCGTCGCCGCCGGCCGGCAGGCCGTAGACCAGGCGGTCGGGGTGCAGGGTGTCGCGGACGGCGAAGCCCTCGCGGAGGAACTCCGGGTTCCAGGCCAGCAGCACGCCGGGCACCTTCTCGCCGAACAGCGCGGCGAGCCCGGCCGCGGTGCCCACCGGGACGGTCGACTTGCCCACCACGAGGTCGCCCGGCTGCACCACCTGCAGCAGCGACTCCGCGGCCGCCTGCACGAACCGCAGGTCCGCCGCGTACTCGCCGTGGCGCTGCGGCGTGCCCACGCAGACGAAGTGGACCCGGGCACCGGCCGCGTCGGCGACGTCGGCGCTGAAGCTCAGCCGTCCCGACTCGAGCGCGTGGCCCAGCAGCTGTTCGAAGTCCGGCTCGTAGAACGGCGCCCGTCCCGCGCACAGCGCCGCGATCCTCCGCTCGTCGACGTCGATCCCGACCACCTCGTGGCCGAGCTCCACCATCGAGGCCGCGTGCACGGCGCCGAGGTAGCCGCAGCCGATGACCGAGATCCGCACCGCCGCCTCCTCGGGCTCGGGACACTTAGCTCCCGAAGTGCACCACGGAGAGCCTGGTCGCGCCCGTCGGGAACGGGAGGAGCCACCGTCCGGGCGACCGCGGACCAGGCAGGATGACGGCATGCCCGACGCCCGTGCCCGGCTCGACGACGCCCAGGTCGCCGCGGTGGCCCGCTACCGCGCGGGCCTCGCGCCCCGCCCCGACCTGCCGCCCGCCGAGGAGTACGAGGACGCGCAGGGTGTGCTGGTTGCGACGGCGGCCGAGGGCGATCTGACCGTCGTCGAGGTGCCGCGCTGGGAGCCGCCGTCGGCGGTGGCCGAGCGGCTGCACGACGAGGGCTGGACCGACACCGTGGCCTGGGTGGGCCCCCCGCCCGTCGACGTCGCGGAGCTGCCGCAGCGGCTGCTCGCGCTGGTGCCCGCGGCCGGCCTGCCTCCCGACTCCGCGGCGCTGTCGTCCGTGGCCGCCGCGTGGGCGGCGGTCTGCGAGGGCGGCCGGGACGTGATCGTGGTGCCGGTGCCGGTCACCCCCGACGCGCCGGAGGCCGGGCCGGAGGAGCTCGCCGCCGCCCACGGCGCCTCGCTCCTCGGCAGCCGGCCGTGGTCGGGGACGGCGCGCACCGGCGGCACCGTGGTGTTCTGCACCGGCCTGTCCGGCGCCGGGAAGTCGACGATCGCCGAGCGGCTGGTGGAGCTGCTCATCGAGGCCGGGCGCACAGTCACGCTGCTCGACGGCGACGAGGTGCGGCACCACCTCTCCGCGGGTCTCGGGTTCTCCAAGGCCGACCGGGACACCAACGTGCGGCGGATCGGCTGGGTCGCCGCGCAGATCGCCAAGCACGGCGGGATCGCGGTCTGCGCGCCGATCGCGCCCTACGCGGAGGTGCGCGCGGACGTCCGGCGCGAGGTCGAGGCGCAGGCGGGGCAGGGCGGCTTCGTCCTCGTGCACGTGGCGACGTCGCTGGCCGACTGCGAGGCCCGCGACCGCAAGGGCCTGTACGCCCGGGCGCGGCGCGGCGAGATCCCCGCCTTCACCGGCGTCAGCGACCCCTACGAGACGCCCACCGACGCCGAGGTCACCGTGGAGACCGCCGGGCGCGACGTCGACGAGTGCGCCCACCAGGTGCTCGCGGCGGTGCTCAGCCGTCCAGCGACGTGAGGTAGCCCTCCACGGCGGTGCGCCAGTCGCGCGGGCGGAAGCCGGTCGCCTCCAGCCGCGCCAAGTCGAGCACGCTGTTGAGCGGCCGCGGCGCGAGGTCCTCCTTGTCGGCGGTGTACTCGGCGGTGCTCACCCGCCGGACGTCGTGCGGGTCGCGGCCGCGGGCGGCGAACACGACCTCCGCGACGTCGGCCCACGACGCCGGCTCGCCCCCGCAGGTGACGTTGTAGGTGCCCGTCGCCCCGCGCTCGACGAGGTGCGCCACGGCGTCGGCGAGGTCGTCGGCGAGCGTGGGCCGGCCCACCTGGTCGGCGACGACGGACGGGCTGACCCCGCGGTCGGCGAGGCCGGCCATCGTCCGCACGAAGTTGCGGCCCTCGCCCACCACCCAGGTGGTCCGCAGCAGCAGGTGCCGGTCGAGCGCGGTGACCAGCGCGTCGCCGTCGGCCTTGCTCCGCCCGTAGACGCTCAGCGGGCACACCGGCGCGTCCTCCGGGATCGGCCCCCGGCGGTCGCCGTCGAAGACGTACTCGGTGGAGAAGTGCACGAGCAGGAACCCGTGCGTGCGCGCCGCCTCGGCGAGGGCGCCGACGCCGTCGACGTTGACCGCCCGCACCGCGGCCAGGTGGGCCGGGTCCTCCGCGGCGTCGACGGCGGTCCAGGCGGCGGCGTTGACGACCACGTCGACGCCGGACCAGTCGTGCGCGGCGACCGCCGCCGGGTCGCCGACGTCGAGGTGCGCCCGGGTCAGCGCGACCGCCCCGGGGAACCGGTGGGTGAGCGCGCGGCCGACCTGACCGCCGGCGCCGAGGACGACCGTCGTCACTGGCCGCGCGCGGCGTAGGCCGCCTCGACCTGGTCCTTCAGCGGCCGCCACCAGTCCTCGTTGTCCCGGTACCACTCGATGGTCGCGGCCAGGCCGTCGCGGAAGTCGGTGTAGCGGGGCCGCCAGCCGAGCTCCTCGCGCAGCTTGGTGGCGTCGATGGCGTAGCGCAGGTCGTGCCCGGCCCGGTCGGTGACCGAGTCGAAGGCGTCGGCCGGCTGGCCCATCAGCTCGAGGATCGTGGCGAGGACGGTGCGGTTGTCCACCTCGCCGTCGGCACCGATGAGGTAGGTGTGGCCGATCCGGCCGCGCTCGAGGACCTCGTGGACGGCGGCGTTGTGGTCGTCGACGTGGATCCAGTCGCGCACGTTGTGGCCGGCGCCGTAGAGCCGCGGCCGGCGGCCGGCGAGCACGTTGGTGATCTGCCGCGGGATGAACTTCTCGACGTGCTGGTACGGCCCGTAGTTGTTCGAGCAGTTGGAGATCGTTGCCTGCACGCCGTAGGAGCGCACCCACGCGCGCACGAGCAGGTCGGAGGCCGCCTTCGTCGACGAGTAGGGGCTCGAGGGGTTGTACGGCGTCTCGGGGGTGAACTTCGCCGGGTCGTCGAGCTCGAGGTCGCCGTAGACCTCGTCGGTGGAGACGTGGTGGAACCGGACGCCGTGCCGGCGCACCGCCTCGAGCAGCGTGTACGTGCCGATCACGTTGGTCTGCAGGAACGGCGCCGGGTCGGCCAGCGAGTTGTCGTTGTGGCTCTCGGCGGCGAAGTGGACGACGGCGTCGCTGTCGCGGACCAGGTCGTCGACCAGCGCGGCGTCGCTGATCGAGCCGTGCACGAAGCCGATCGCGTCCTTGACGCCGGCCAGCGAGGCCTCGTTGCCGGCGTAGGTGAGGGCGTCGAGGACGGTGACGTCGTACTGCGGGAAGCGCTCGACGGTCTGGTGGACGAAGTTGGCGCCGATGAAGCCGGCGCCACCGGTCACGAGCAGACGCACGGGTGGTCCTCCTGCGGTAGGCGGGGCAGCTGCCGTCCCCGGGGCGGCGGGGGCCATCCTGCCCCGCGGTCCGGCCCCCGTGGGCGTCCGGCCGTCCCGTGCCCCCCGCACGGAGGAACGGGCGTCAGCAGGCGCCCGAGCGGCGCAGCACCGCGCGGACGGTGCGCCGGAGGACGGCCAGGTCCAGGCCGGAGGACCGGTTCTCGACGTACCGGACGTCGAGCTCCACGTCCTCTCGCCTGCCGTGGTCGCGGTACGGGCGCGGCGTCGGCACCGGGGAGCAGGGAGAGGAGGCCGGACGAGGCGGACCGGCGAGGAACCGATCCCATCCAGGTGCGTGTGGTGGCCGTGGGGTCGACGGGGCGGTGAGCACGCCGTGTGACACCGGCATCCGGGCCTCTCGGCAGCATCTGCCCGCGCGGCCGTGCCGGTCGGGCCCCTGGCTCCTCCTAGGAAGGAGAGGTGACCGTCGTGCTCCTCGTTGCGCTGTCGTGGCCCGTCGTGGCGCTCGCCGTCGCCCTCGGTCTGGGGCGGGTCCTCCGGCTGGCGGACCGCAGGGAACCGGCCGGGTGCGGTGACCTGCGCCGGGAGCTCGACTCGGTCCTCGCCGGCCTGGAGGACGACCTCCGCGCCGCTGCGGGACCGCGGACGGCCTGAAGCACGGCGCTCGGCACGCCCGCGACTGCTGACGGGGGGCGCGGGGCGTCAGAGGCCCGGGCGGACCGCACCGCAGCGGCAGGCGTAGAGACTGACGCCGCTGAAGGGGTCCTCCCCGACCCAGCGGAAGCGGTGCCACAGGCGGTGTCGCCGGGCCTTCGCCGGGACACCCGGACGCCACTCACCCGGGCGGACGGGGCCCAGCGGCACGGACACGCGTCCATGCTGCCCCACCCGCAGGCCCTGCGGAGCGTCACCGAGCGTGGCGCCGACCCACCCTCCAGGGTGGGACGGGCAGCCGGAGGTGCTGATCCACTCCTAGCCTCGTGGCAACGACAGCCACGGGGGTCACTGTGAGCAACGACGAGGAACGTCCGGGGTCCACGCTCGTCGCCGACGAGCCCACCACCGCGGAGCACCCTCCCCGCCGACGGCGCGGACTGCGGCGCTTCCTCGTCGCGCTCGGCGTGCTCGTCACCGTCCTCGTCGTGCTGATCGGCGGTGGCCTCTGGTACCTCACCGACCGCTACGCCGGGAACATCGACCGGGTCGGCGACGTCTTCGCCGACCTCGACGAGGAGGTCCGCCCCGCTCCCGCGACGCCGGCCGAGCAGGCCTCCGCGGAACCGGTCACGTTCCTCCTGGTCGGGAGCGACACCCGGGCCACGGCGGGTGCGGGCATCGCCGGGGGCGGCCGGTCGGACGCGATCATGATCGCCCGGTTCTCCGGGGACCGGCGGCACGCGCAGCTCGTCTCCATCCCCCGCGACTCGTGGGTGGACGTCCCCGGCCACGGGATGGACAAGATCAACGCCGCGTACGCCCACGGCGGGCCGTCCCTGCTGATCCGGACCGTCGAGCAGCTGACCGAGGTCCGCATCGACCACTACGTGGCCATCGACTTCGAGGGGATCGTCGAGGTCACCGACGCCCTGGGCGGGGTCGACGTCGTCGTCGCCGAGACCACGAGCTGGGGGCCGTACACGTTCACGGCCGGGGTCAACCACCTCGACGGCGAGCAGGCCCGCTGGTACCTGGGTCAGCGCTACGGGTTGGACGGCGGCGACTTCGACCGGGTGCGCCGTCAGCAGCAGTACCTCGAGGCGATGTTCTCCCAGCTGTTCACGTCCGACACCTTCACCGACCCGGGCCGGCTCGACGCCGCCCTGCTCGCGGTCACCAGCGCCGTCGGCGTCGACGACTCCCTCGGCAACGGGGACCTGCTGTCGCTGGCCTACTCCCTGCGCGACCTGCGACCGGAGAACGTCGACTCCTTCACCGCCCCGGTGCTGGGCACCGGCATGGAGGGTGCGGCCAGCGTCGTCTACCTCGACGAGGTGACCGGCGAGCGCATGTGGGCCTACCTGCGCAACGACTCGCTGTCGCAGAACGCGGACGAGTTCGAGACCCAGGCCCTGCCGGACGTCCCCCGCTGACCCTCCCTCCCCACCCTGCACGGACACCTCAGCCGCACACCGCCGTCCGGTCGTCCCCTCGCGAGGATCCGTGCGTGGCCTTCCTCCTCGGCTCGACCTGGCTGGCGCTCAACGTCCTCGTCGCCGAGCACGGGCACGTCCTCGTGACGGCCGCTCTCTGCGGAGTGGCGCCGGCCCGTCGGCTGTCGCGCCACGTCGCGTAGGACCTGCGGGTTCACCCGACCGGGTCGGTCCTCCCGCTCGGCAGGGCGGGGCGGGGACGGCACCCCCTACCGTCGAGGGGTGCGGCTCCTCTTCGTCTGTTCCGGCAACCTGTGCCGATCCCCGGTGGCCGAGCGGCTGGCCACCTCGTGGGCGCGGCAGTCGCTGGCGGACGGTCCGGAGCTCGACGGCCTGGAGATCTGCAGCGCGGGCACCTCGGCGACCCCCGGTCAGTCCATGGACCCGGCCAGTGCCCGGGCCCTGCGACGCCTCGGCGGCGATCCAGAGGGCTTCCGCAGCCGGCGGTTGGACCCCGAGCTCGCCGTGAGCGCCGACCTCGTGCTCACGATGACCCGATCGCAGCGCCGGGAGGTGCTGCACGTCTCCCCTCGCGGGCTGCGCACCACGTTCACGCTCCTGGAGGCGGCGGCACTGCTCGCCCGGGTGGACCAGGCCGGCCTGGGTGCGATGCCGCTGACGCCGCGTACCCGGGAACTCGCCCACCGCCTCGATGCCGCCCGGGCCCACCGCCCCGGATCCGCCTCCGACGACGTGCCCGACCCGATCGGTCGGCGCGCCGCGGTCCACGAGCAGGTGGCCGACAGCATCGCGGCGGCCCTGCGGCCGCTGGCCCAGGTCCTGTTCACCGACGTCCAGGACCAACCCGTCGTCCACATCCCGGCGTGACGCCCCGGGCCGCGGAGCAGTGCCCTGCCCTGCCCTGCGGGGCGCCGCGGGCGTCCTCTCGTGATGCCGTGAGGGGCGGACCAGGGGACAACTCGTCGGACCCGGTGCGAGCATGGCCACCGGAACGACGTCGTCCCGACGGAGGCTGATCGCGGCATGCGGTCCGGAGCACCTCGGCGTGGTCGCGACCGTCCGCGGTCGGCGCGGAGCGCACGGCTGCGGTACCTGCTCCTCCAGGGGACCCGTCCGGTCTTCTGGTTGCTCCTCCGGATCGTCCCGCCCCACCGGTACGCGGTCGTGAACAGCTGGCCGACTCTCGAGGGCAACGTCGTCGAGCTGCTCCCGGACCTGGTCGCGCGCTATCCCCACCGCGTCTTCTGGCTCTCCAGCGGAGACCCCGCGGTCGCCCGCAGGCACGTCGCCCGGCACGGGCTCGCCGGCGTCGAGGTGGTGCCGAAGAAGAGCCTGCGCGCCATCTGGCTGGCGGTCACGGCGGAGGTCTTCTTCTTCACGCACGGGTTCTTCACGGCGGTCACCCCGCCGAGCAGCCGGCTCGTCGTCAACCTGTGGCACGGCGACGGCCCGAAGGAGACCACCCACGCCGGCGACGTCCGCTCCACCGTGGTGGTCACCGGCGCCCGCATGTGGCAGCAGTACAAGGCCGAGACCTTCGGCGTCCGCGAGCAGGACGTCGCCTGGACCGGGAACCCCCGCACCAACGCCCTCCTCCGGGGGCTGGGCGCGGAGCAGTGGGAGCGCCTGCGGATCGACCCCGCCGACACGCTCGTGCTGTGGCTGCCCACGTACCGCGTCGGGAGCAACGACAAGGGGCTGGTCTGGGCCGACGGAGAGCCGCTCAGCGAGCGCAGCGACCTCCGGGACCTGCGCGAGGTCGTCTCCCGTCCCGGGATCTCCCTCGCGGTGAAGCCGCACCCCATGGACTGCGACGACTACTCGCGCCTCGGCATCCGCGTGCTCACCGACGCCGACCTCCGCGACGCCGACGTGGCGCTCTACGAACTCCTCGGCAGCAGCGCGGCGCTGATCAGCGACACCTCGAGTGCGTGGGTGGACTACCTCGCCCTCGGCCGCCCGGTGGCCTTCTACCTCCCGGACGCCGACCAGCTCGCCGCGAACCGCGGTTTCAACGTCCCCGACCTGCTGGCCATCCTCCCGGGCCCGGTGCTCCGTGACGTGCGAGAGGTGCAGGGCTTCCTGGAGGCGGTCGCCCGCGACGCGGCCGACCCGGCACTGGCGTACCCGGCCGAGCGCGAGCGGATCGGGACGGCGCCCGTCGGCGACGCACCGAACCGGTTGCTCGACTGGCTCGACGACTACCAGCGCGACCGCGGGCGGCGCCCGCTCTTCACCTGCGCCCGGCCGGACCGGCCCCCGGCTCCCGGGGCACCGGCGGGCTGACGCCCCTGCCCCGCCGGCCCGCCGCAGGGCGGCGACGACGCGCCCGCCGTCATCTCACGGCGTCGTCGCGCCGGCCCACGGGGCCGCCTCGTCGAGTGCGTCCTCCCGGCGGGCGTCGACGACCGCCCCGGTCCACGCCGACGTCAGCACGTCGACGGCGATGCCGGCGACGGTCCGCGACGTCAGCAGCGAGTCCCGCGGCTCCTCGCCGAACGCGCTCAGCCGCATCGGTGTCGCCGTCCGCTCCGGGTTCACGCAGTTGACCCGGATCCCGTCAGCCGCCCACTCGTCCGCGAGCGCCTGCGTCAGGTTGACCACGGCTGCCTTGGTCGACGAGTAGAGGCTGTAGCCACTGCGTCCCCGGGTGTGCGAGCTCGACGTGAAGAACAGCAGCGATCCCCTGGTCTTGCGCAGGTAGGGGTGGAACGTCTGCGCGATGTAGACGGGGGCGAGGTAGTTGACGTCGACCGCCGACTGCACGACGTCGTCCGTCGCGTCCACGAGCTGCTCCTGGGTCAGGACCCCGGCCGCGTTGACCACGTAGTCGACCCGGCCGGTCTCGGCGAGCACCTGCTCGCAGGCGGCGGTCACGTCCTCCCGCCGCTCGACGTGGGTGCGGGTGGTGGACCGGCTGAACGCCAGGACCGTGGCCCCGAGCTCCCGGGCCTTGACGACGACGTCCCTCCCGATGCCGTAGGAGCCGCCGAAGACCACGACGGTCCTCCCGGCGAGCGCCGCCCGCAGCTGCGCCGCCGACCGGCGCGCCGGCGCCTCGTGGCTCTGGACCTGGAAGAGCCGGTCGGCGAGGTAGACGTCGATCGGCTCGGTGATCTTCATGTTCCGGTCCTCGCCGCGGACGACGACGATCGGCACGTCGGGCAGGTACCGGAGGACCACGGTGCAGTCGTCCGTGGCCTCGAACCCGGGGTCCCTGGCGGCCAGGTCGTAGGCGCGCCGGATGACCGAGAGACGGAAGCCCTGCGGGGTCTGGCCCCGGCGCAGGAGCGACCGGGGGAGCACGTCCTCGATCCTGCCGCCGGTCGCGGCGTCCACCCGGATCACCGTGTCGGCCGAGGGGATGGCGGTGTCCACGGCCTCGTGGGTGGCCAGCGCCTCGACGCAGTCGGCGATGATCCGCTGGCTGACCAGGGGACGGACGGCGTCGTGGAACAGGACGTTGCACTCCTCGTCCCCGAGGGCCTGGATGGCGCGCCTGGTCGTGGCGTTGCGGGTCTCCCCTCCCTCGAGCAGCTGGGTGACCTTCGCGTAGGCGCCGTGGCGCAGGATGTCCCGCACGGGGTCGAGGTGACCGGGTGCCATCAGCACGACGATCTCGTCGACCTGCGGAGCGTTGTTCAGCGCGGCGATGGTGTGCTCGATGACCGGCTTCCCCGCCACCCGCAGCAGCTGCTTGGGCGTGGACAGCCCGACTCGGGTGCCGGTACCCCCCGCGAGCACCACGGCGACGGTCCTCAGTGACGCCATCGCGCCACACTAGGCACGCCGGACGCCGATCTGCGGCTGCCGGCTCGCGGGAACGCGCCGGAGGAGGTCCGGGCGCACCCTGTGCGACCGTGGGTGAGCGGGACCTCCCGCTCAGTACTGCTTTCCCTGGAGCGGCCCCTTCAGCAGGTTCTCCACCTGGTTCGTGACCAGCCGCTTCACCCGGTTCGGGAGGCTGTCGTACACGCGGTCGGCGTGCGTGCCCGAGCGGCCGTACCACGCGGGTTGCGCACCGAAGCGCAGCAGCTGCGCGCCCTCCCCCAGTGCCGTGAGCACCCGCCGCACGAGCACCCGCTCGATGAAGACGTCGCTGCGGTCGTCCACGTGCCGACCGGCGTCCCGGAAGTGGTCCCGCCACAGACCGGCGGTCGCGCCGAAGAACCGGGTGTCCATGTGCCCCAGGTTCACGGCGATCCGGGCGACGACCGAGTCGGGCGGGAGGGGTCCGGGGACGCACCGGGCGAAGTTCCTGACGAAGAGCCGGCCGGTGACCTTGTACCAGGTCTCGTCGGGATCGCCGAAGAAGTCCTCGCAGAAGAGGTCCATCATCGCGGCCTCGGTCGCGCCCTTGCCCCGTGCGACGTCGGCGGGGTCCGGCAGCGGCGCCTCGACCAGGCGCAGGTGCCCGGGGACCGCGCCGACCGCGTCCCGCGCGAGCCGCGTCAGGTCCTCCCCGCTGTTCTCGACGAGCACGAGGACCGCGCCGTGCGCGTCCGCCGTCGGCACCCACCGCCGCAGCGCCTCGACGTACTGCCCGCGCCGGACGGCCGGGTCCTGGATGTGCAGGTCCCACGTCACCTGCGGTGTCACGGTCGCCGTCAGGAGGATCTTCACCCGCGGACCGCCATGCGGGGACCGTAGCCCGGGAGGGGGCGCCCCGGGCCGCACGACCGCCCGGCCGGGGCGCTCACCCGTACAGCGTCCGCAACACCTGCCGGTGACCGGCCGAGGAGTACCGCGCGTGCGACCACGCGTGCGCGCGCGCTGCGACCTCGAGCGCCGGCCGGGGGTCGGTCAGGACCCGGGCGACGGCCGCGGCGAACGCCGCGGCGTCGTCGGCAACGGCGGCGAAGACGTCCGGTCCCTCGATGCCCTCCGCTCCCACGCTCGTGGCCACGACGGGGACGCCCCACAGCATGGCGACCACCCCCTTGAGCTTGACCCCGGCGCCCAGGCGCATCGGGGAGACCGCGACGGACGCCCGCCGGTAGTAGGCCGACAGCGACTCGACCGGGCCGGTCACCTCCACCCCCGTCGCCGCCGCCTCCTGGTGCAGGGCCGGTGGAGAACCGGCGCCGGCGATGGTGAGCCGCGCCCCGGGGACCTGCGCCCGCACCAGGGGCCACACCTCCCGGAGCAGCCACCACGCCGCATCGAGGTTCTCCGGACGCCACATGGCCCCCACGAAGAGGACCTCCTGCGTCGCGGGCTCGCGCTCCCGTGGGGAGGCGGGCATCTCCGGGTCGTCCAGCGCCGGCGGCAGGACGACCACGCGGTCCCCCGCTCCCCGGCGCGCGAGCAGGCGTCCGTCCTTGTCGCTGAGGACCACCGCGGTGCGGAGTGCGCGGACCGCACGCCACTCCAGGGGCACGGACAGGACCAGCCGGACCAGCGCGAGCGCCCGGCGCGCCCACGGCGTCGCCGGGCTGGTGAGCATCCGGAGGTGTCCCTGCGACGCCACGTCGTGGAAGACACCGGTCAGGGGGGTGCCGGGCAGCGCCCGGCGCAGCCGGGGTGCCAGCGTGATCACGTCGAACCACTGGAGCTCGACCTGGCCGGCCCTGCGCAGCGTCGCCACGAGCTCCTCGTCCCGGAGGAGGGCGCGCACGAAGGGACCACGCGTCAGGAAGGGCAGGGCCCTGGTCAGCAGCGAGCGCCTGCCCGCGCGCCGGGCCTCGCGCCGACGGGACGGCGGCACGACGAGGACGCGCCGGTAGGAGCCGTGGACGGGCCGGCCGAGCGCCTCCTCGTTCGTCGAGGTCCACGGGCAGACGACGGTCAGCCGATGGGACTCGGACAGCAGCCGCACGTGGCGTGCGTAGAGGTCACCCCCGGCGTGGGGGATGCCGTCGTACGGCATGTGCGTCGAGATGCTGACGATCTCCATGGGTCCCTGTCCTGTCCGTGCCGCCGCGTCCTCGCGCACCGGGACGGCCGGTGCGCACCGGCAGGTCCTCAGCCGAGCACGCCGCGGGCCGCCGCCCACTCCGGGCCGATCTCGTCCGACCACGCGTCCAGGACCAGCTCACCGGTGTTCACCCACGGCCGGACCGGGAGTCCTGCCGCGGTGAGCAGCTCGTCGCGCACGGAGCGCATCGAGGCCTGGTGCCCCCAGGCGAGCAGCGCGAGCCGGCCGACCAGGTCGGGCGGGATCGCGAGACGCCGGGTGTAGCGCGCCACCTCGTCGAACAGCCACGCGCTGTCGGGGGAACGCCCGGTGGCCAGGTCGAGGATGCGGGCGGCCTCGCGGTGCGGGTTCCCCTCCCCCCGGGTGCGGGCGAGGGTCCAGCAGAGGAGGGGCAGCAGGTCGAGCAGCGGGAGTCCGCGCTCCCGGGCCGTCTCCCAGTCCAGGACCGCGGGGCGCCCGTCCCGGTCCACGAGGACGTTGTGCCCGCTGGCCAGGTCCCCGTGGGTCAGGACCGCCGGCACACCGCCCAGCCCGCACAGCAGCGGGCGCAGGTCGGCCGCCCGTCCGCGCAGGGCCACCACCTCGTCCCCCTTCCCGGCGGTCGCCCAGTCCACCGGCCCGGCGGTGCGGGCGGCCACCTCGCCGAGCCAGTCCGCGAGGTGCCCGAGCACCTCGCGGACCGGTGCCCCCGGCTCGGTCACCACCTCGTCCATCGGCCGGCCGCGGAGCACGGTCTCGGCCGACCAGCGGACCGGCCCTGCCCGGCCGGTGCCCAGCGGGGCCGGGGTCACGGGGCCCGGCGGGAGGAGCCCGAGGACCCGCTGCTCGTGCACCGCGCGGTCCTCGACGCCCGGCGCGCGGTCGATCTTGACGACGGCCGACGGCTCACCGGTCACCCCGTCGGGGACCAGCAGCACGCCCCGCCGCCGCTGGTCGCGGACGTCGACGGCGAGGCAGCCCCCTCTCGTCGGCAGGCCGGCCGCGGTGAGCGGGCCGGGGACCGGGGGAGCTCCCCGGGTGGCGACCGTCAGCGCCCGGGGACGCACGGCCCGGGCGAGGAGCCCCCGCACGCCGGCGGCTCCGGGACGCCCCGCGGCCCAGGTCCGCCGCGCCAGCGCCAGCGCCCGCCGGTCCGGCGCGGCCACGACCACCTGCCAGGTCAGCCAGCGGACGCGGTACGTCGTCACCGAGTACCCGGCCCGGCGCAGCCGCCGCCACCGGTCCGCCCCCGGCGCGATGACCGCGGGCGGGCGGCCGGTGGCCAGGACCGCGGGGCCCCTCCCGAGGACCAGCTCCGCCTCCGACGCGGGGACCACGGCCACGCCCCAGTGCGGGAGGACCCCGGCCCACCGCCGCCCCGGGCCGACGACGGCTCCCGTCGCGGGCAGCGCAGGCAGCAGCACCAGGGCGTCCGCCTCCGGGAGGCCGTGGGCCCGGATGCCGACGACGGCCCGCGCCTGGCGCAGCACCCGCCCGGCCCGGCGGAGGGTGCCGGCGGGCGGGCGCCGCAGCGACCGTCTCCCGCTCAGCACGGGCGCAGTGTGCCAGGCCGGCGTGGCCGCCCGCCTCGTCGACGGAGCGGTGCCCGGATCGCTTGCCACCCGGTACCCGCGACGGCAGCCTGACGCCGTGAACAGGCCGGACACGTCGTCGCGCGGGCCGGTCAGCGTCGTCGTCTCGACCCTCGACCGGCCGGTTCCGCTCGCTCGTGCCCTCGACGCGCTGCTCGCCGGGACCGTCCTCCCCGAGGAGGTCGTCGTCGTCGACCAGGGGGATGCGTCGGTCACGGCGGCGGTGCTCGACGCGCGGCGGGACGGCGGGGTGCCGCTCGTCCACGTGCCCCAGGACCGGCGCGGGCTCTCGGCCAGCCAGAACGCCGGCGTCGCCCGTGCCCGGTGCGCCGTGGTGTCGGTGGTCGACGACGACTGCGTCCCCGACCCGCGCTGGGTCGAGGTCGCCGTCCGGGAGCACGCGACGGCGACCGGCCCCCTGCTGGTGACCGGCCGGGTGCTGCCCCTGCCCCCGGACGGCGAGCGGACGCTGGCGCTGTCCACGCGGGCCTCGACCCAGCGGGCCGTCCTCCCCCGGACCGCGCCGCCGTGGCAGGTCGGGACGGGCGGCAACTTCTCGGTCACGCGCTCGGCCTACCTCGCCGTCGGCGGCAACGACGAGCGACTCGGCACCGGCGCCCCCGGCCGGGCCGGCAACGACCTGGACCTCTTCCACCGCCTCCAGCAGGCCGGCGTCGAGGTGCGCTACGAACCGGACCTGCTCGTCCTGCACGAGCGCGCCGTGCCCGTCGAGCACCGCCGCCGCCGCTGGACCTACGGCTTCGGGGTCGGTGCCTGCGTCGCCGCCTGGCTGCGCGAGCGGGACGGCTCGGCGTGGCGGGTCCTGGGCGCGTGGCTGGCCATGCGCAGCCGTCGCCTGCTCCGAGCCCGTCGGCCGGCGGCGGCCGGAGACGAGGTCCGCGTGCTCCTCGGCACCCTCCACGGCCTGTGGCACGGCGCGCGGATGGGCCCGCGGCGGCCGTCCGCCGGGTGGTCCGCGTGACGGGGTGGACCGACCTCCTGGTGGCGCCGGACGCACCGGGCCCGGTCGTCCCGGGACCCCCTCCGTCGTTGTCCGTGCTGGTGCCGGCCTACAACGCGGCCGACACCATCGGGGACGCGCTCGAGTCGGCGCTGACCCAGCGGCCGGCGCCGTCGGAGGTCGTCGTCAGTGACGACGGCTCCGAGGACGACCTCGACCGGGTGCTCTCGGGCTTCGGCGACCGGGTCCGGGTGGTCCGCGGGCCCAACGCGGGCCTCGCGACGGCACGCAACCGCGCGGCCGCCGTCGCCCGGGGGGACCTGTTGGGGCTGCTCGACGCCGACGACGTCTGGCTGCCCGGCAGGGTCGCGGCGTTGACCGAGGCCGCCGGCGCCCGGCCCGACCTCAGCATCGTGACCACCGACGCCGTCGTGGTCCGCGACGGGCGGCCCGATCCGGACACGTACTACGCCACCCGGCACTTCGAGACCGCGGACCAGGAGGCGGCCATCCTGCGCAGCCAGTTCGTGTTCGGTGCGGCGGCGATCCGGGCGCCCGCGCTGGCCGCGGTGGGCGGGTACGACGCCACGGTCCGGGTGGCCGAGGACTGGGACCTGTGGCTGCGGATGCTCCTCCGCGGCCACCGGGCGGGCCTGGTGACCGCTCCCCTCTACGAGTACCGCCGCCGGGGGCAGAGCCTCACCGGCCGCAAGGTCGACCTCGCGCTGGGGGTGCGGGACGTGCTGCGGCGGGCGCGGCCGCTGGTCCCCGACCCCGGCCGGCGTGCGCTCCTCGACCGCACCGAACGGGAGTGGGCCCTGGCCGCCGTCCGGAGTGCGCGGACGTCCGGCGACCCGCGGCGCCGCCGTCTGGCCCTGGCGGCCGTCCGCGCCGGCGGCCACCCGCCCCGCGCCTGGGCGCGGCTGGTCGTCGACGGGTTCCTCGCCCCGACGGGTGCGCGCCGGTGACCGTGCGGAGGTGGGTGCGGCGGGTCCGGCACCCGGCCGGCTCCGCCCGCCGGCTGGTCCGCCGCGTCGCCGAGGGCCGCGGCCTGCCGGTGGGCCGCACCGCCGGTGCGCGCCGGCTGCTGCGCGCGGTCCTCGGCCGCCCCGGCCGGGCGCTCGTGCTGGGTGGGGTCGGCGTCGTCCGCCAGGCCCTCCCGGGTACGCGACTCGACGTGGTGGGCACGGATCCGCACCGCCCGGAGGTGACGGTCGTGTCGGAGGCGGCGGAGGAGGGCAGCCTGCCCCGGCGCTGGGAGTGTGTCGTCGTGACCGAGCCCGCGCCGTCCCCGGGACGGTTGGCGGCGGCGGTGGGGGCCACCCTCCCGGGCGGGGTGCTCGCACTGGTCGGGTCCCCGTCCGACCGGCTCCCCGACCTGCCGGGGGCGGCGGTCGAGCGCACCCTCCGTCGCGGCTCCGTCCGGCTGGTCGTGGCCCGGGTGGCACCGTGAGCGTCGTCCTCATGTACCACCGGGTCGCCGCCCCGGCGCGCGACCCGTACGGGCTCGCCGTCCACCCCGACCGCTTCGCCGCGCACGTCGAGGAGCTCTCCCGACGCGGCGGAGTGGTGCCGCTGGAGGACCTGACGGCCACGCGGTCGGCCAGGCAGATCGCGGTCACCTTCGACGACGGGTACGCCGACAACGCGACCGTGGCCGCTCCCCTGCTGGCCGCGGCCGGGCTCCCGGCGACCTGGTTCATCACCGCGGGCCGCCTCGGGCGGCGCCGGTTCTGGTGGGACCGCCTGGCCGACGGCCTGCTGGGCGGGCCCGCCACGTCCGCCGACGTCACCGTCGCGGGCAGGGACCTGTGGCTGGACCTGCGCACCCGGGAGGCCCGCAGGACGGCACTGCGCTTCGTCCACCGGCTGCTCCGGCCGCTCCCGCCGGACCTCCTGGAGGACGGCGTCGACGACGTCCTCCGCTCCCTCGGCGCCCTCCCCCACGGCGACGAGGACGGCGTGACCATGACCCCCGACCAGCTCCGGCGGCTCGCCGACCTGCCCCTGCAGGAGGTGGGCGCCCACACGCGCACGCACCTGCAGCTGCGCGACCAGTCCGAGGACCTGCAGCGAGAGGAGGTCCTCGGGTCGGTGCACGACCTGACGGCGCTCCTCGGGCGGCCGGTCCGCACCTTCGCCTACCCGTTCGGCAGCGCGGGGGCCGTCGGGTCCCTCGCCCCTCGCCTGGTGGCCGAGGCGGGCTGCA
The DNA here is from genome assembly GCF_054050455.1 of Geodermatophilus sp. SYSU D00684. Taxonomy (NCBI): domain Bacteria; kingdom Bacillati; phylum Actinomycetota; class Actinomycetes; order Geodermatophilales; family Geodermatophilaceae; genus Geodermatophilus; species Geodermatophilus sp. SYSU D00684. The sequence continues at coordinate 88,002 of NZ_JBJGZI010000005.1, forward strand.
CGCTGGCCTGCGGCACCGACCCGGGCCCGGTCGGCCGGCGCAGCGACCGCTACCGGCTGCCCCGCCTGAACGTGCAGGACTGGGACGGCGCCACGTTCGCCGCCCGCCTCGGCGAGCTGCTGGAGGCCCGGTGAGGTCGACGGCGCTGTACCGGCGCGCGCGCCGGGTGTACACGCGGGCGCGGTTCGGCGACCTGCGACGCACCGAGCCGCTGTCCGAGTGGGGCTCGCCCCGCGGGCGCCCGGTCGACCGCTGGTACATCGAGCGGTTCCTGGACGGGCACGCCGGCCGGGTGCACGGGCACGCCCTCGAGGTCAAGGACGACGCGTACGCCCGCCGGTACGGCGCGTCGGTGGTCGACGTCGTCGACGTGGACCCGGGCAACGAGCGGGCGACCCTCGTCGGTGACCTCTGCCTGCCCGGCACCCTGCCGCCCGCCGCCTTCGACGTCGCCGTGGTCACCCAGACACTGCAGTACGTCGCCGACCCGCCCGCCGCGGTGCGGCACCTCCTCGCGTCGCTCCGGCCGGGCGGGTGCCTGCTGGTCACCGTGCCGACCCTCAGCCGGCTCACCGACGGGTCCGACCGGTGGCGGTGGACGCCACCGGGGCTGGAGGACCTGCTCCGCCCGGCCGCTCCTCCGGGCGCCGACGTCCGGGTGGAGGGCCTGGGCAACGGCCTGGCCGCCCGCGCGTTCCTCTTCGGCCTCGCGGCCGAGGACCTCGACGACGACGTCCTCGGCCGGACCGACCCCTGCTACCCGCTGATCGCCGGAGGTGCCGTGTGCCTGCCCTCCTGACGGCCGGGCCGGCCGCCGCAACGCGGCCGGACGGGCCCGCGCACGTGGTTACGGTGTCCCGTGTCGTCTGACGCCGCCCCCCTGCCGTGGACCGAGAACTCGGCCCGTCGCAGGCACCTGGAGCCGCTCTGGGCGGTCCTGTGGCACAGCCGCCAGCTCATCGGCTACCTCGCCCTGCGCGACATCCGCCTGCGCTACCGCCAGGCCGCGCTCGGGATCGTCTGGGTGCTCGTCCAGCCGGTCGCGACCGTCGTCGTGTTCACGTTCGTCTTCGAGCGGCTGGCGGGGATCGACAGCGAGGGTCTCCCCTACCCGCTGTTCGCCCTGACCGGCATGGTCACCTGGACGTACTTCTCGAACGGGACCTCACGGGCCAGCGAGGTCCTCGTGAGCAACCCCAACCTGGTCACCAAGGTCTACCTCCCCCGACTGGCCGCGCCGGCCGCCGGGCTGTTGTCCCCGCTCGTCGACCTGGCCGTCTCCTGCGCGCTGCTCGCCGTCCTGTCGGTGTACTACGGCGTCTGGCCGGGATGGAGCCTGCTCGCCGCCCCCCTGTGGCTGCTGCTGCTCCTCGGCACGACCCTCGGCGTGGGGCTGTGGCTCTCCGCGGTCAACGTCCGCTACCGCGACGTCCGGCACGCCCTGACCCCGATCCTGCAGCTGTGGCTGTTCGCCAGCCCGGTGGCCTACCCGGCGTCCCAGCTCGACGGGTGGCAGGAACTGCTCTACTCGCTCAACCCCGTCGTCGGCGTCATCGAGCTCGGCCGGTGGTCCCTGCTCGGCGCGCCCTGGCCCGGGTGGTCGCTGCTGGTCTCGGTCGCGGTCTCCGTGCTCGTCCTCGTCACCGGGCTCACCTACTTCCGGCGTGCCGAGCGCTCCTTCGCGGACGTGATCTGACGTGGACCGCATCGAGCTGGACGGGGTCGGGAAGCGCTACGTCGTCGGCGACCAGAGGTCCGCGCGCGAGGCGATCACCGATGGCGCGCTCCGGCTGCTGGGCCGCCGCCGGTCCGACCCGTCGAGCGAGTTCTGGTCGCTCCGGGACGTCAGCTTCACCGTGGGAGACGGCGAGGCGCTCGGGATCATCGGCCGCAACGGGGCCGGCAAGAGCACCATCCTCAAGATCATCACCCGGATCACCACCCCCACCACGGGCGTGTCGCGCACGCGCGGGCGGGTGGCGGCCCTGCTGGAGGTGGGCACCGGCTTCCACCCCGAGCTGACCGGGCGGGAGAACATCTTCCTCAACGGGGCGATCCTCGGCATGTCCCGCAGGGACATCCTGGGCAAGTTCGACGACATCGTGGAGTTCTCCGGCGTCCAGCGCTTCCTGGACACGCCCGTCAAGCGCTACTCCAGCGGCATGGGCCTCCGCCTGGGCTTCTCGGTCGCCGCCCACCTGGAGCCGGACGTGCTCGTGGTGGACGAGATCCTCGCCGTCGGGGACGCCGAGTTCCAGCGCAGGTGTCTGGGCCGCATGGAGGAGGCCGAGAAGGAGGGCCGCACGGTCGTCTTCGTCAGCCACGACCTCGACAGCCTCACCCGGATCTGCACCCGCGCCCTGTGGCTGGAGTCCGGTCGCGTGCGGGAGACCGGCATGCCCGCGGAGCTCGTGCGCGACTACCTGACCTCGAGCCTGGTGTCGGAGCACACCGGCGCGGCGCTCATCAGCGCCGGCCCGGTCACGGTGCACGGCATGCGGGTGGCACCGAAGGGCCGGCCCGTCGAGAGCGCCCTGCTGCGCGACGACACCGTCACGGTCGAGGTCGACTTCGACCTGGCCGAGCACGTACCCGACCTCGACATCGCGCTGTTCCTGACCAACAACCGGGGCGTGCGCGTCCTCGACGAGACGCTGCGGGACAGCGGGGGCCCCCGGTTCACCCCCGGCCGCTACCGCGCGACCATGGAGATCCCGCCGATCCTCAACGTCGGGGACTACTCGGTGGGGCTGTGGTGCGGCGCGGCCAGCGGAGGACGCCGGTTCGTCCACGAGCCCGCGGTCGTCTCCTTCACGCTCAACGGCAGCGACCGCAACCGTCCCGCCCGCGCGGTGGTCCTCGACCTGCCCATCTCGGTGACGGCCCTGTGAGGCGGCCCGAGGTCCACGTCTTCGCGATCTGGTCGGAGGCCCGCGTCCTCGAGGAGCGGATCCTCGAGGACCTCGCCGGGACCTTCACCGTGCTGGAGGTGGTCGAGGTCTCCTGGACGCCGGGCGAGACCTTCGCCCGCAACCTCACCCGCATGTACGGCGACGCCCTGCCGCCGGGCTCGGACAAGGAGGTGCACTGCGGCAGCGGCCCGTTCCTGCTCGTCGTCGTCCGGGACGACCGGCCCCGCCACCGGCTGCGGCGGACCACCCGCGGCCCGGCACTCCTGAACAGCACCGTCTTCGACGCCCGGGCCCGCTACCGGGAGTGGACGGGAGGTGGGTACCGGGTCCACGCCAGCGACAGCGCGGCCGAGGCCGCGCGGAACCTCGCGCTGCTGCTGGGACGGCGCGTGAGCGACGTCCCGGGCCACGACCCCCGCACCGGCGTCGTCCACAGCCGGGCGGGCGACCCGGTCGGGACCCACGGCTGGGAGTCGGTCGACCAGCTCGTCCTGGCGCTCGAGGCGCACGGCTGCTCGCCGACGCACCGCTCCACCGGCCCCGACGGCGACCGGCTCGTCGTGCGGACGCCGGACGCGTGGTGGGCCGAGCGCATCGCCGGCGGCACCGAGGTCACCGCCGGGGCCCGCGACGTGCCGGTGGCCAGCGGCACGGTCCGGCTGGTCCTCGTCGAGGAACCCCCGCGCCGGAGGCCCGACTGGGTGGGCACCGCGCGCCCGTGGGTGCGGCGGGCCCGGCGGCTGCGCGACACGCTCCGGCCCGCCGGCTGACCGGGCGGGCCGCTCAGCCCGCCGGGCGGACCGGCGGGTCGGCGAGCGCGAGGCTCGGCGCCCGGTCCCGCAGCCACCTGTTGCACGGGCGCTCCACCAGCAGGTGGAGCGCCACGGCGGCGGCGACCGCGACGGCGGACATGACCGTGACCTGCAGCAGTCCGTGGTCCGGGAGGAACGGGATGAGGTTCACGATGACCAGTTCGTGCACCAGGTAGAACGCGAAGGACACCTCACCGGCGAACACCAGCGCGCGGGACCGCAGCCAGCCGGGCGCCCCCGTGATGTCCCGGTCGGCCATGTACAGGATCAGGACGAGGAACGGTCCGGCCACCAGCGCGTTGGTCACCGGGGCCCCGAGCCTCGCGGTGACGACCACGGCGGCGGCCAGCCCGGCGAGCAGCACCCCCCACGCGACGGGTCCCCGGATCCGGGGCCGCCAGCCGTCCCGGACGGCGATGCCCGCCACGAGCCCGAGCAGGAACTCGCTGATCCGGACGAGCGGGTAGTGATCGGCCACGCCGGGGCGGATGAGGTAGGCCGCGGTCGCGAGGAGCAGCCCGACCACCGCCAGTGACCAGCTGAGCGACCGGGGCAGCCGGCGGACGACGAGGGCGGCGAGCGGGAACACCGCGTAGAAGAACGCCTCGCAGCTCAGCGACCACGAGACACCGTTCATGCCGTAGGCGATCTCGTCCCGGAACGACCACGCCTGCACCGTCAGGGCGTTGGCGACGGCCGCGGCGACGCTGCGGTCCCCTGGGACGAGGGGCACGACCACGGCGATCAGCAGCGTGACGAAGTCGCTGGGATAGACCCGGGCGAAGCGGCGCCGGTAGAAGGTGCGGGCGGGCAGGTCCGGTGCGGTGCCCCAGGCCAGGACGAAGCCGGAGAGCACGAAGAAGAAGGCGACGCCCGTCCCGCCGATCGCGGAGACCCCGAAGGGCAGGGACGCGATGTCGTGCCAGTGGAGGTGGAACAGGAAGACGACCAGCGCCGCGAAGGCCCGCAGCGCCGTGAGCCGGGGCAGCAGCCGGGAGGTCGGGCCGGCGGGGGTGACGGCTGCGGCCCGTCGCGACGGGGAGGTGAGGCGCCGCACGGCGCCGGAGGCTGCCACTGATGTCGCGTCCGTGGGCCGGTGACGAGAACGGGGCCCCGGCCGGGCGTGCGGACGGGAGCCGCCTCAGCGTGCCTGTCACACTCCGCGCCGAGGCGGTGACGACCTCCGCCGTGGTCGCGCCGGCCGCCCTCGACGTCGCGGGGTGGGCGGACCGTCTCGGCAGTACCGGATGGGTGCCACGCCGCCCCGGGGCCGTGTTTGATCCCGGTCGTGTCGACAGGGACGCCGCAGCGGACGGGCGAGATCCGGCCCGTCGTCCTCGGCGCCCCGCCCGGGGCCTGACCATGGGCGGTCCTCTGCTCCTGGTGCTCGGCGTGGTGCTCACCGCGGCCGGGGCGACGGCATCGACCTCGTTGCTGCGGCCGGAGTCCCGGCTCGACGCAGCCGTCACCCTCGGCGTGACCGCGTCCGCCGGCGTGGCGGCCGCCCTCCTCGCGGCAGGTGTTCCCGGCCTGCTGCGACCGGAGGTCGTCCTCACGCTGCTGGGGCTCTGGGCCGTCGTCGCCGGGGTGGCCGCGAGGCGCCGGGGCCGGTTCCCCTCCCGGGCCGGGTGGAGCACGGGCCTCGCGTGCTGGCGACGCCGGCCGTGGGCGGCGGCGCTGGTGGGGCTCGCCGCGCTGGCGCTGGCCTGGCAGCTGCTCGTCGCGCTGGTGCTCCCGCCGTACGCGTACGACGCACTGACCTACCACCTCACGACGGTGGCCGAGTGGATCCGGCACGGTGACCTCGCACCGTCGGCCCTCGACCTGTGCTGCGCCTACTACCCCGCCACGCCCGAGCTGCTGATCACCTTCCCCGCCCTGCTGCTGGGCGACGACGCGCTGGTGGGCACCGTGCAGGTGCCCTTCGTCGTGCTCGGTGCGGCCGCCACCGCGGGGCTCGCCCGCTCGGCGGGACTGTCCCGGTCCGCCGCGGCGGCCGCGGGCGCCCTGTTCGCGGTGACGCCGGTGGTGCTCACCCAGGCGCCGACGGACTACGTGGACCTGATGCAGGCCGCGCTCGTCCTGGCCGCCCTGCACTCGGTGACCCGCTACGCCGTCGGCGGGGACCGGAACCGGCTCCTGGTCGCGGGGCTCGCCGCCGGCCTGGTGCTCGGCACGAAGGGCACGGGGCCGGTCTGGGCCGTGGTCCTCCTGGTCGCGGCAGCGGTGGCCGGGCGGATCGCCGTCCGCCGCGGGCGGGTGCGCGGCCCCTCGGCGGCCCGGGGCCTCGCCGTCGCGGCGGTGGTCGGGGCCGTGCTCGGCGGCTGGTGGTACGTGCGCAACGCCGTGACGACGGGCAACCCGCTCTACCCGTTCGCCGTCCGGCTGGGGGACACGACCGTCTTCTCCGGGCCGGTCGACGTCGGCGAGACCCTCACCGTGCCCCCCGCCGGCGCCGACGCACCGTGGCCGGTCACCGTGGCGCTGAGCTGGGCCGGCGACCTCGACTTCTGGAACCAGGGCTCCTACGACTACCAGCAGCGCCTGGGCGGGCTCGGGCCGCTGTGGCCGTGGCTGGGACTCCCCCTGCTGGTGGCCACGGTCGTCGTGCTCGTCCGCCGACGGGACGTCACGCTGCTGCCCGTCGCCGCGGTCGCGGCGGTCCTCCTCGTCCAGCCGTACGCGTGGTGGGCGCGCTTCACCCTCCCCCTGGCCGCGCTGGGCGCGCTCGCCATCGCCCTGGCCGCGACCCGGGCCCCCTGGCCGCTGCTCCGGCGGGTGGTGCAGGGCGCCTCGCTGGTCCTGGCGCTGGCGTCGGTGGCGCTCTCCTCCTACGCGGTCGACCCCGCCGGGCGGGCCGCGCCGCTGCCGGCGTCCGACGTGCTCGCGCTGGTGGGCGCGTCCGGCGAGGAGCGGTCGGTCGGGCGGCTGTTCCACCCGGAGTACGCCTTCCTCTCCGAGGTGCCCGAGGACGCCACGGTCGTGGTCGACCTGCGCGCGGAACCCGTGCGCTTCGTCTACCCGCTCTTCGGTCCGGCCTTCACCCGGCGGGTCGTGCCCGGCGGGGACGGGCCGGTCCCGGACGACGCGTGGGTGGTCACCTCGCCGGGCCGTGCCCTCGACCGCGCGGCGTCGGCCACCCACGAACTGGTGTCCGACGAGCGCGACGTGCGCGTCTGGCGGCCCCGCTGACGGGCACTAGGGTCTGGCCGTGCCGGAGGTCAGCCTGGTCATGCCGGTCTGGAGGCCCCGGGCCGAGTGGCTCCGGGAGGCGGTGCGCGCCGCCCTGGACCCCGACGTCGACCTCGAGCTGATCGTCGTCGACGACGGGAACCCGGAGCCGGTCCGCGCCCTGCTCGACGACGTGGACGACCCGCGGCTCGTGCACCTGCGGGTGCCGCACGGTGGGGTATCGCACGCCCGGAACGCCGGTACCGAGCGGGCGGCCGGCCGGTTCCTCCGCTACGTCGACGCCGACGACGTCACCGCCGAGGGCAGCACTCAGCGGCTGCTGGCCCTCGCCCGCGACGGCGCCGTCTCCTACGAGGACACGCTGGTGTGCGACGAGGAGCTGCGGCCGGTCAAGCGGATCAGCTCCCGCCTGCGCGGTGACGTCACCGTCCCGACGGTGCTGGGGCGGTTCGAGTGCCGGCACGTGTCGATGCTGTTCCCGGCCGAGGTGGTGCGCCGGGCGGGACCGTGGGACGGCCGGCTGCGCCTCCTCGAGGACTTCGACTTCGTGCTGCGCTGTGTCGAGCAGGCACCGGTGGTCCCCGGCGAGGGGACGGCGACCCTGTACCGGCGGCACGACGCCTCGGCCACCCTCGGGGAGGGTGCCGTGGCCGACGCGCAGCGGGCGAGGCAGGTCGTCGTCGACGGGTTCCTCGCCCGGCACCCGGAGCTGCGGCGCACGCCGGTCGCGCGGGAGGCGCGGCGGATGGTCCGCGCCGCCGGCGCCCGCGCCGCGCTGCAGCAGGACCGGCCGCTGGCCGCGGTCGCGCACGCCGTCCCGCTGCTGCCGTTCGCGCCGCGCCGGGCGGCGGGCATCACACTGCAGGCGGTGCGGCGCGCCGTCCGCCTCAGTGGTGCAGCCAGGACCCGAACCACGGCTCGAGCACCGGCCGACCCACGGCGCGGAGCTCGCTGAACGGCACCGCGGTCAGCCCCTGGGCGGCGAGCTCGTCCAGCAGGAGCTCCGTCAGCCTCGGCTGGTGGGCCGGCACGGGCGCCGGTGGGTCGACGGGCTGGGCCGCTCCGTCGTGCAGCAGGACCACCGCGCCCGGCCGCAGCCCGGCGCGCGCCCGCGCCAGCTGGTCGGAGACCGGGAGGTCCTGCCAGTCCAGCGCCGAGGCCGACCACAGCAGGCAGCGCATGCCGGCGGCCCGGCAGGCGAGCACGGTCCGCGCGTCCTGCTTGCCGTAGGGCGGCCGGAACCACACCACCGGACGTCCGGTGATCCGTTCGAGGTCCCGCCGGCCGCGCCGGACGGCGCGGAACTGCTCCCGCAGCCCGCCGCCACGGACGTCGACGTGCCGGTCCCCGTGCAGGCCGATGTCGTGGCCGGCACCCGCCACACGCCGCGCCAGCGCGGGGTCCTCGCGCGCCCGCTCCGCGACCAGGAAGAAGGTCGCCTTCACCCCCGCGCGGTCGAGGACGTCGAGGACGGCCGGGGTGAGCCGGTCGTCGGGGCCGTCGTCGAAGGTGAGCGCCGCCACTCGCGCCGTGGTCACCACCGAGGTCGTCGAACGCAGAGCCGTCCGCGCGACCCGTCGCACCAGCACGGCCGGACCCGCCCGGAGAACGCCTGACCCGCCCACCAGCGGAGCATGGCACGTCGCGCCCGGCAGGACGGGCGCGGACGATGCCCGGCGACCTGCCTCCCGATCGCGACGGCCCTGGTGGGACGCGGACCGGCTTGCCACACTCCGCCGATGGGTTCGGCCCAGCCCCCGGCAGTCGCCGGTCCCGCTCCGGTCGCCGGGGGGTACCGGCCCTGGCTCGACGGCGTCCGCGCGGTCGCGGTGCTCCTGGTGGTCACGCAGCACACCATGGGCGCGACCCGGCTCGACCTCGGCTACGTCGGCGTGGGGCTCTTCTTCGGGCTCTCGGGCTACCTGATCACGTCGCTGCTGCTAGACGAGCGGGACGGACGGGGGCGGGTGTCCCTGTCCGGCTTCTACCTGCGCCGGGCCGCCCGCCTGGTCCCCGCGCTCCTGCTCGTGGTGGCGGTCTGCGACACCGTCCTGCTGGTGCAGGGGGACCACGCGTCGCTCCGGGGCACGCTGCCGGCCCTGACCTACACCGCCAACTACGTGCAGGTCCTGGACCCCGATGCCGTGCCCGTCTACGGACCGACCTGGTCGCTCGCGGTGGAGGAGCACTTCTACCTCGTGTGGCCGCTGGTGCTCCTCGTCCTGGTCCGCCGCTGGGGGCTGCGGGCCGCGCTCCGGACGACGCTGGCCGTCTGCGTCGCATCGCTGGCCTGGCGGGTCGTCCTGGCGTCGGCGGGCGCGCCGGTCTCCCTCCTGGGCATGGGGAGCCTCGAGCGCGCCGACGCCCTGCTGTACGGCTGCGCCGTCGCGATCGCCGTGCGGATCGGCTGGCGTCCGAGGGCCTGGGTGTTCTGGCTGGGCGTCGCGGGGATTGGCGCCGCCCCGCTCCTGTTCCGCTCCGAGACGTACGCCGTGCTGGTCCCCGGCAGCGCGGTCGTCGGGCTCGCCTCCGCCGCAGCCGTCGTCGGGATGGACCACGCGGCGCCGTCCTGGGTGCGCAGCGTCCTGTCGCTGCGTCCCGTCGTCGTCATCGGCGTGCTGTCCTACGGCCTGTACCTGTGGCACGGCCCGCTCATGGGCTTCGTGCAGGACGCGACGGACACCGGCCGGGGCTGGCGGGCCGGGGCCGCGCTGGTGGCCGTGCCGGTCGCCTGGCTGTCCCACCGGTTCGTGGAGGTCCCGGTCCGTTCGTGGGCGCGACGCAGGGCCGGGCGCGTGAGCACGCCCCCGCCGGACCACGGCACGGTGGCGGCCCGGGGGGACCACCGGGTCAGGCAGGCGGACACCTGACGTGGCGAGCGGGATCGCGACGACCGTCCGGTCACCGTCCGCCGTAGTACTGTCCGCGGCCATGCTCGTCGCGGCGGGGACCGCCGGCGCCCCGGCCGCGCGGCCCGCGCCGAGGGGGCGGACGTGACGCCCCTGCGCCTGGGCGTGGTCGGCTGCGGCGCGGTCACCGAGCGCTACCACCTGCCGGCCCTGCTCGCGGCGCCCGACGTGCAGGTCGTGGCCTTCGTCGATCCCGACGTCGAACGCGCCGGTGCGCTCGCGTCCCGCTTCCCGGGAGCCGCGGCGCTCCCGGGCCACGAGGACCTGCGCGGTCGGGTCGACGCGGTGCTGCTGGCCGCACCCAACCCGGTGCACGCCACCGTCGGCGCCGCGCTCCTCGCCGACGGCGTCTCCCTCCTGGTCGAGAAGCCCATGGCCCGCACCGCCGCCGAGTGCGACCGGCTGCTCGAGGCCGCCGCGTCGAGCGGGGCGGTGCTCGCCGTGGGCCACGACTTCCGTCACTTCCCCGTGGCGCGGTTCACCCGGCAGTTCTTCGCGGCGCGGACCCTCGGGGACGTCCGCCGCGTGGACGTCCGCCAGAGCGCCGGGGGGCGGTGGCCGCACGCGTCGCCGTCTGCACTGTCCCCGGAGGCGGGCGGCGGCGTGCTGCTCGACTTCGGCGTGCACCTGCTCGACCTGCTGCTCTGGTGGCTGGGCGACATGCGGCCCGTCTCGGCGCGCGACGACGCGCGTGGCGGGATCGAGACCGAGTGCGAGCTGGAGCTCGAACTCGCCGGCGGCGCGCCCGTGGTCGTCGAGCTCAGCCGCACCCGCGACCTGCGGGACACCGTCGTCGTCGAGTGCGAGCGGGGCACCGTGGAGATCGGCGTCTTCGAGCCCGCCGTCGTCCGGCTCACCCCTGGGGGCGGGGACGTGGCGGTCACGGGCGCCGTCGCCGACGACGTGTTCGCCCGGGCGCCCCTGCCCACGGTCTTCGGCCGGCAGCTCGCCGAGTTCGTCCGCGCGGTCCGGGGCGGCCCCTCGTCGATCGTCACCGGGGCGGAGGGACGGCGGGTCGTGGCGCTGGCGGAGGCCTGCTACGCCCTGCGCCAGCCCTGGCGGATGCCCTGGGACTACCCCGAGGCGTACTCCTCCGTCGGGGGGCCCCGGTGACCACGGACTCGCCGCTGCGCGACCAGCGCGTCCTCGTCCTGGGGTCCTCCGGCTTCCTGGGCGGGCGCCTCGTCGAGCGGCTCGTCGCCGAGTGCGGGGCGCAGGTGCGGATCCTGGTGCGGCGGGTCGCCACCGGCAGCGCCGCCGCGCGCTTCCCGGTCGAGGTGCAGATGGGCGACCTCGCCGACCCGGAGGCGGTGCGACGGGCGGTGGCCGGCTGCACCGTGGTGTTCAACTGCGCCAAGGGCAGCGGCGGCGACGCCGGCCACCGGCGCGCGGTCGACGTGGACGCCTCGGGCGAGGTGGTCGAGGCGGCTGCCCGCGCCGGTGCGCGGGTGGTGCACGTGAGCAGCTTCGCCGTGTACGACCTGCCGCGGGACGGCGACGTCGACGAGCACACGCCCGACGCACCGCCCGGGGACGTCTACAGCGACAACAAGCTCGCCGGCGAGCGCCTGGTGCTCGCGACGGGTGCCCGGCTCGGCGTCCCCGTCACGGTCCTGCAGCCGACGGTGGTCTACGGGCCGCGCGGGACGGTCCACGCCGCGGACGTCCTCGAGGAGATGCACACCGGGCGTCTCGTGCTGGTCGACGGTGGCACGGGCACCTGCAACGCGGTCTACGTCGACGACGTCGTGACCGCCCTGCTGCTCGCCGCGACCCGTGACTCCGCGGCCGGCGAGCGCATCCTCGTCTCAGGTCCGGAGCACCCGACCTGGGCGGACTTCTTCGGGCACTTCGAGCGGATGCTCGGCCGCTCCTCGACGGTGGCCATGAGCGAGGCCGAGGCACTCGCGCTGTGGGAGGCGTCGCGGCGGCGGCCGTGGCTGGTCACCGAGGCGCTGCGGGTCCTCCGCGACGAGCGGGACGTGCGCCGGCGGTTGCTGGCTACCCGGGAGGGGACGCTGGCGCGCACGGTCGCCGGGCGGGTGGCACCCCGGCTGGTCGGCTCCGGCCGGCGGTGGGTCCAGGACGCACCCGCTCCGGGGCGCCTCGGGGAGGACTCCGGGGAGCGCGCGCCGATCCCCACCCGGCCGTGGGTGGTCGGCTACCTCGCCAAGCGGGCGCGGGTCCGGACCGGCAAGGCGGAGTCGCTGCTGGGGTACCGGCCGGTGTTCGGCCTCGCGGAGGGGATGCGCCTGACGGAGGCGTGGGCCCGCTGGGCGGACCTGCTCGGCTGAGGCCCGGGCCGCGTGCCCGCGGGTCAGGACCGTTCGTCGTCCCCGGGACGGCGCCGTGCCCACCGGTCGACCAGGGCGACGAAGACGAGCAGTCCCGCGCCTCCCAGGCCGGCGAACAGCCAGGTCGGGAAGTCGTCGACCTCGCCCTCGAAGGGCTCCAGCAGGTCGTGGTCGGTGAACTCGGTCCAGCGCGCCGACACCGCGATCCGGAGGAACACGTACGCGGCGACGCTCGCGAGGGCCACGGGCAGGATCCCGGACGGCCGCCAGGTCGCGGGCAGCAGCCGGCGACCGATGAGGGTGGCCAGCACGACGGCGACCGCGACCGCCACCGTCGTGACCGGGCGCGGGTAGGACCAGTGCACACCGGTCGCGAGCGTGAGACCGACGACCACGACGGCGACCGCCGCGGTCGCTGCGACGACACCGGCTCGCGGCCGCCTCTGCCCGCGCACCGCCGCAGCATAGGGGCCGGAGACCGGCCCGGAGGCGGTCCGGCGCACGTCGCCTCCACACGGGAGCCCGGATCGGCCGCGCGGCGGATCGGGGTCCGTCCGACGCAGGTGGCGGCCGGTGCGCTCCGCTCGGCCGAGCCCCTGTGCGCATGGCGCGGACGTCGTGCTGGCCGGCGAACCAGGAGGGATCCGGCACCCCGGCGGAGGTGTTTCCGCGGCCCCGGACCACCCCGGTCCCCGGTGCCCGCTCCGTCACCGCTGTGCTGCACGGCCGGGTCCGCGCCGGGGCCGCCCGATCCGGACGACGGGTCGACGCCGGTCCGTCGGCACCGGCCGGTCGGCGCCGGTCGACACCGGTCGCCCACCGTCGGTCGTCGTGGACCTGCTCCGGCGCCGGTCGGGCCGCCACGCCGTGACCGGGTCACCCGTTCGCGGGCACGTTGACACCGCCGGACGCGAGGCACTTCACTCGGGCCCCCCGGACCCGAGGAGTGACGATGCAGGCTCTCTCCCCGCCGCACGGCGAGTCTCCGGTGCGGTGGTGCGGGCGGGCAGGCAGCGGGGACTCGTCCTCCCTGTGGCGGTCCGGCCGCGAGGTGCCCGGCCATCCGGCCACACCCGGTGCCGATCGCCCCCGGCCGGCCGCCTGAGGTGCCCTGACAGCTCCTCTCCGCACCGGGAGGTCCGCGTGGTCGCTGCGTCAGTGCCTGTGGGCCGGCTGCCCACACTGACCGGGTTGCGCGCCGTCGCGGCCTTCATGGTCTTCCTCGTCCACATCCGCGGGCTGCGGCCCCTGGGCGTGCAGCCCCCGGAGACGTCCGCCTTCGCGCTGGGTGCAGCAGCGGTCTCCTTCTTCTTCGTCCTCTCGGGCGCAGTGCTGTCCTGGACCTGGCGTCCCGAGGACCCCGTCCGCGCCCAGCTCCGCCGCCGCGCCGCGCGCATCCTCCCCAACCACCTCGTGACCTGGGTGGTCGCCGGCGTCCTCACCGTGGTCTCCATCGGGATGATCGGCGGCCGTCCCCGGGCAGAGGCCGCCGCCTTCGTCCTGGGCATCCCGCTCCTGCAGTCCTGGGTGCCGGGGCTGCAGAGGATCAACGGTCCGGCCTGGAGCCTCTCGTGCGAGGCGTTCTTCTACCTGCTGCTGCCCTTCCTCGTCCCCCGGCTGTACGCCCTGTCCGTCGCCCGGCGGTGGGCCGTCGCGACCGGGGCGGTGATCGCGACCGTGACGATCCCCCTGGCGGTCACCCTGTCGCCCCTGGACCCGGCACTGCACGTGTGGGCCGTCGTCTACCTGCCGCTCGCCCGCCTCCCGGAGTTCGTCCTCGGCTGCGTGCTCGGTCTCCAGCTGCGCGACGGCGTCCGCCTGCGCTTCCCGTTCCCGGTGGCCTGTGGCGTCGGCGCCGCGGCGACCGTGCTCGCCGGGCCGGCCGGACAGGGCCTGTTCACCCATGCTCTCGTCGTCGTCCCGTTCGCGCTGATCCTGCTCGCGGCGGCCGAGAGGGACCTGCGGGGCGCCCGGTCGATCCTCGCCCGGCCCGTGTCCGTCCGGCTCGGCGAGTGGTCCTTCGCCTTCTACCTCGTCCACGACCCGGTCATCTGGACCCTGACGCTGATCACGGTCCCGGGGGACGTCCCGTCCGCGGGCCTCGGCCTCGTCCTCGCCGGCACCGCGCTCGTCCTGTCGGTCCTCGCGGCCTGGGCCCTCCACACCCTCGTCGAGCGCCCCGCCGAGAGACGCTGGCGGGTCCGCCGCCCCAGGTCGGCGGACCGAGCGGCCGTGCCCGGCGTCGCCTCGCGGATCACCCGGCGCGCGGCGCCCTGACCGCTCCTCCCGGTGCGGCCGCTCCCGGCGGCCGGACGAGGGGCGCCGCCGTCGCGAGGCCGGAGTGGCGTCTGCGGTGGGCGTCAGCGCACGTGCGGCCGCCTCACCGCTGTCGATCCCCGCCGACGGCGCAGCCACACGACGCCCAGGACGGCCAGCACGCCCGCGGCGACCACCACCACGAGCGGCGACCCGGCGCCCGCGGCCCACGCCGACAGCTCCGGCACGGACGCCCCCACCCCGACCTGCAGCACCGTCCCCGGCACGAGACCGAGGGCGGTCGCCGCGGTGTAGGGCCCCAGCGGCACGGCCGACAGCCCGGCGGCGTGGCTCAGGACGCTGAACGGCACCACCGGCAGCAGCCGCCCGGCCAGGACCGCGACGAACCCACGGCCGGCCAGCGCCCGGTCGACCGCGGCCAGCCGGGGACCGCCCAGCCGGGTGACGGCGTCCCGGCCGAGCGTCCGGGACAGGGCGAACGCCACCAGCCCGCCCAGCATCCCGCCGGCCAGGGCGACGGCCAGCCCGGTCCAGAACCCGAGCACGACACCGAGCAGCACGGACACGGCCGTCCGCGGCACCGGGCCGACCAGCACCAGGCCGACGGCGGCCGTGAGCACGAACAGCCCGGGGTTCCCGGCACCCTCGAGCCAGCGGCGCACCGCGGCGACGTCCGGGAGGTCCACGGTCAGCGCCAGGACCGTCGCGAGGCCGAGGACGGCGAGCAGCACGCCCGCCCGCACCCACGCCGTCCGCACCCGCCCATGGTGCCGCGCCGGGCCGTCGTCCCGGGGCTGCACACTGGGGAGACCGCCCGCCGTCCCCGTCCGAGGAGCCCGATGCGCCCGCCCGTCCGGACCCGCCCGGCCGCCCTCCTCGCGCTCCTCTGCCTGGTCCTCGCCGCCTGCTCGGACTCCCCGGACACCGGCGCGGAGCCGAGCCGCAGCCCGTCGAGCAGCAGCGCGGCGCCGACCTCGTCGGCCGAGCCGACGACGCCGCCCGCGGACCCGGTCGCGCAGCAGGTGGACGCCGCACTGGCGGCGATGGACCGCCGGGGGCAGGTGGCGCAGCTGTTCGTCGTCGGGGTCCCACTCGAGGACCTCTCCCCCGGCGACGCCCTGGTCGCCGACGGCGTGGGCGGCGTCTTCCTCGCCGGTCGGTCGCAGGCCGCGGCGAGCGACCTCGCCGCCGTCACCGGGCGCTGGACGGGAACCGCGCCCGGGCCGCGGCCCTGGGTCGCCGTCGACCAGGAGGGCGGGCAGGTGCAGGCGCTGCAGGGCCCGGGCTTCGACCGGCTGCCTCCCGCGGACGAGCAGGGGCAGCTCCCGCCCGAGCAGCTCACCGCCCTGGCCGGCACCCTCGGCGCGCAGCTCGCCGCGGCCGGGATCAACCTGGACCTCGCCCCGGTGGCCGACGTCGTCCCGGCCGGCACGGAGGCCGCGAACGACCCGATCGGCGCGTTCGGCCGCCAGTACGGGAACACCGCGGCCGACGTCGTCCCCGACGTGCGCGCCGTCGTCGACGGCCTGGCCGCCCACGGCGTCACCGCGACGCTCAAGCACTTCCCGGGGCTCGGGCTGGTCGACGCCAACACCGACGAGGCCGCCGGCGTCACCGACGACGTGACCACGGCCAACAGCGAGCAGGTGGCCGCCTTCGGCGAGCTCGCCCGCTCCGACGCCGACCCGTTCGTGATGCTCTCGTCGGCCACCTACCCCCGGCTGGACCCCGGCGCGCCGGCCACCTTCTCTCGACAGGTGGTCACGACGCTGCTGCGCGGGTTCCTCGGCTTCGACGGCGTGGTGATCACCGACGACGTCGGCGCGGCCGCGGCGTTCGAGGACGTGCCGTCCGGCGACCGCGCCGTCCGCTTCCTCGAGGCCGGCGGCACGCTCGTGCTCACCGTGACCGAGGACGTCTACCCCGAGATGCGCGACGCCGTCCTCGCCCGCGCCGAGGCGGACCCCGAGTTCTCGGCCACCGTCGACGCCGCCGTCCGCACCGCGCTCACGGCGAAGGCCGAGGCCGGCCTGCTGGGGTGACCGGGCGGGCGGTCACGAGGCCCGGCGTCCCCCGGGCGGAGCCGCGTCGTCGTCATCGGGCACCGACCGGTCGCTCCGGGACTCCCGCCGGTCGGCCGCCCGGATCACCTTGCCCACGACGACCGCGAGGGCAGCCGCGAGGACCACCCACACCACCAGCGCCCACACCCACCACGGCACGTCTCCCCCAGCCGACGGACGGCCCCCGTGGCCATGCGGGGTGGCTACCCGCGGAACACGTGGCGACACACCTGGTGGCGACGCGCGCCGAACGCGCTTCCCCGTGATCTCCACCGGACGCGTTGCTCGCAACAGGATAGGCCGGGTACACATGATGCGGACCGCGTCTCCAACCACCGGGACGGGATCGCCCGTGCACGCGGGTACACGACCGGGAAGGCGGCAGTGGGGGACGCAGGCGGGACCGGGCGGCTCGGCAGCGCTCCGGAGCAGCGGCACATCGACGAGATCGCCTCGGCCCTGCGCGGTGAACTGGCGATGCAGGCCGCCGGCATCGGCACCTTCGACTGGGACCTCCGCACCGGCGTCCTCGACTGGGACGAGCGCCTCGTGGCGCTGTTCGGGTACGACGGCGCGGGCTTCGACCGCAGCATCGAGGGCTTCACCGCCCGGCTGCACCCGGACGACCGCGACGAGGTCATGGCCGCGCTGCACGCCGCCGTCGACGAGTGCGGCGACTTCAGCGCGCTGTACCGCATCGCCCTGCCCGACGGCGCCGTCCGCTGGATCTCCGCCCAGGGCCGCGCGCTGAGCGGCGTCGACGGGGCGGCCACCCGGCTGCTCGGCGCCGCCTACGACGTCACCGACCAGCGCGGCGAGTCCCTCGGCGTCACCCAGGTCCTCGAGGCCATGCCCGCCGGCTTCTACTCGCTGAGCCCCGACTGGCGCTTCACCCACGTCAACGCCGAGGCCGAGCGGCTGCTGGGCCGCCGCCGCGAGGACCTGCTCGGCGAGGACATCTGGCAGGCCTTCCCCGCCGCCGTCAGCTCGGTGTTCGAGGAGAGCTACCGCCGCGCGGTGGAGACCCGCCGGCCGGTGTCCTTCGACGCCTACTACCCCGCCCCGCTCGACGGCTGGTACGAGCTGCGGGCCTGGCCGACCGCGGAGGGCCTGTCGGTCTACTTCATCGAGGTCACCGACCGGGTCCGCGCCCAGGAGGAGCTCCGCCGCGCCGCCGAGCGGACGCTCACCGTGGCCCGCATCAGCACCGAGCTGGCCGGGTCGATGGACGCCCAGGTCGCCACCGGCCAGGTGCCCCGCATGGTCGTCCCCGCACTCGCCGACGCGTGCATCGTCAGCGTCCTCGACGAGCACGGCCACATCCGGGGCGTGAGCTCCTGGCACGCCGACGAGGCGTCGCGGGGGCTGCTGCAGGACTACGCCCGCTCCCGCGCGACCGCGCTGACCAGCCTCCCGGCGGTGAGCCGGACGCTCACCACCGGCGACACGCTCCTGCTGACCGGCGAGGAGGCCCTCGCCACCACCCCGGCCGGCGAGCCCCGCAGGCTGCTGTCCCGGCTGGCGCCCAGCGCGGCGGTGGCCCTGCCCCTGCGCGGACGCGGCCACACCCTGGGCCTGGTCTCGCTGCTCTACACCGACGGCCGCGTCCCGACCGCGGACGAGGTCGCCACCCTCCGTGACGTCGCCGAGCGCCTCGGGATGGCCCTCGACAACGCCCGCCTCTACGGCGCCCAGCGGCACCTGGCCCTGCAGCTGCAGCGCTCGATGCTCACCGCGCCGCCCGAGCCGGACCACGCCGAGATCGTCGTCCGGTACTTCCCCGCCGCCGAGGCGGCCGCCGTCGGCGGCGACTGGTACGACGCGTTCCTGCAGGCCGACGGCGCCACGACGCTCGTCATCGGTGACGTCGCCGGCCACGACGCCGCCGCCGCCGCGACGATGGGCCAGCTGCGCAGCCTGGTCCGCGGCATCGCCGTCGCCACCGGCGCCGGGCCGGCCGCGGTGCTGCGCGACCTGGACCGCGCGATGGAGCTGCTGCAGTTCGGCACCCTCGCCACCGCCGCCGTCGCCCGGCTGGAGCAGACGCCCGGGGAGGTCGGGCGCGGCACCACCCGGATGCGCTGGTCCAACGCCGGCCACACCCCGCCCATCGTGCTCACGGCCGACGGCGAGGTGCGCGTGCTGGCGCCCGAGCGGGCCGACGTGCTGCTCGGCGTCGACCCGGAGCGGCCGCGGACCGAGTCCGTCGTCGAGCTCGACCGCGGCACGACCGTGCTGCTCTACACCGACGGCCTGGTCGAGCGGCGCGACGCCGACCTCGACGCCGGCACCGCCCGGCTCACCGCCGCGCTGGCCGAGCTCGGCGACCGGCCGCTGCAGGAGCTGTGCGACCTGCTGGTCGAGCACATGGTCGACGGCCACCCGGACGACGACGTCGCGCTGGTCGCCGTCCGCCTGCACCCGCAGGACCGGCCTCGACCCGCCGTCGCCGGACCCGGTGACGTGCCCGGCTCCGTCCCCCCGGACCCGGCCACACCCGCCTGAGCTGGCGATCTAGGGTCGGCCGGTGATCGTCGTGACCGCCGCGGGCGGACCCACCGGCACCGCGGTCGTCCGGGCGTTGCGGGCCCGCGGTGAGCGGGTGCGCGCCGTCGTCGCCACCCCGCGGCCGCGGCCGGAGCTCGAGGCGCTGGGCGCGGAGGTCGTCGTCGCCGACCTCGCCGGGGACCCGGCGCCCGCGCTGGCCGGTGCCGACGCCCTCTACCTGGTCTGGCCGAACTTCGACCCGCGCGAGGCCGACGCCGCGCCCGCCGTGCTGCGCGCCGCCGCGCGGGCCGGGGCGGCGCGGCTGGTCTACCACTCGGTGCTCCGGCCCCAGGTGCGGTCGATGCCGCACCACGCCGCCAAGGACCGCGTCGAGGAGGCGCTCGACGACGCCGTCGCCGGCACCGGTGCCCGCTGGCGGGTGCTGCAGCCGTGCGCCTACGCCGACAACCTGGACGACGCCGTCGCAGCGGCCGCCACCACCGGCGAGCTGCGCTGCCCGTGGGGCCTGGAGCGGGCGCAGTCCTTCGTCGACCTGCGCGACGTCGCCGAGGCCGCGGCCGTGCTGCTCACCGAGGACGGCCTGGACAGCGGCACCTTCGAGGCGGCCGGCCCCGAGGAGCTGACCGCGCCCGACGTCGCCCGGCTCGTGGGCGGGCACCTCGGCCGGCAGGTCACCGCCGTCGACGCCGCCCCACCGGAGGACGACGGCTCCTACACCCGCCGCTGCCTGACGACCATGTTCGCCGAGTACCGGGCACACGGGTTCACCGGCAGCCCGCGGGTGCTCACCACGCTGCTCGGCCGCCCGCCGCGGACCTACGCCGAGCACCTCGCGGCGCTGTGACCCGCGGACGCCGCTCCCCGACCACCGGAGCGGCGTCCGCGGCGGGCGTCAGTGAACGGACGGCCGACCCGTCCTGCTGGCGATCCCGCTGACGACGGTCAGCCGCCCTGCCGCCTGAGGACCTGCCCCACGGTCTTCACGACGATCTTCACGTCCAGCCAGGGTGACCAGTTCTCGATGTAGTAGTTGTCGAACCGGGCCCTGTCCTCGATCGAGGTGTCCCCCCGCAGGCCGTGCGCCTGGGCCCACCCGGTCAACCCGGCGGGCACCCGGTGGCGTGCGGTGTACCGGGGGATGTGTGCGGAGAACTGGTCCACGAAGTGCGGGCGTTCCGGCCGCGGGCCGACCAGGCTCATGTCCCCTCGGAAGATGTTCCAGAGCTGGGGGAGCTCGTCGAGCGAGCTCGCCCGCAGGAACCGACCCACCGGGCCCAGCCGGTCGTCGTGCTTGATGTTCCAGTTCGTCTGAGACTCGGTATCGTCCACCGGCTTGAGCGATCGGAACTTCAGCACCTGGAACGGCCGGCCGTCCAGCCCGACCCGCTCCTGTCGGAAGATGATCCCCGGGCCACCCTCGAGCCGGACGGCGATGGCGCAGGCGGCGAGCACCGGGAGGAGGAGCAACAGCGACAGCGCGGAGATGGCGGCGTCGACCGCCCGCTTCACCCGCCACCAGGGGCTGCGGTAGACCGAGCGCCGGCGGCGGACGAGGGGGATGCCCCAGATCTCGTCGGTGTAGCGGTTGGCGTCGTGCAGCTCGAAGAGTCGCGGCACGATGAACACGTCGACGTCCAGGCGGTCGCAGGTGCGCAGGAGGTCGACGAGCTCGTCCTCGTCCACCCCTCCGTAGGCCACGATGACGTCGCGGATGGCCTGCTCCTTGATGACCTCGGCGAGTTGGTCGTACCTGCCGAGCAACGGGGCAGGGAGCAGGTCCGTCGACTCGTCGGGCACGTCGCTGTCGAGGAAGCCGATCGGGTCGAGGCCGTAGTAGCGGCGCTCGAGCAGGGTCGCGGCCACCCGGACACCCACCAGGCCGGCCCCGATGACGAGGGTGCGGTGCCGGACCAGCCCGCGGCACCGGGCGAAGTGGACGATGCGGTAGGCGATGAAACGGACCACCAGGACGGCCGCGAGGAGCGCCCCCGCGTGCACGACCTGCCGGGCCGGCGGGTCCACGCCCGGCATCACGGAGATCAGGGCCACCTTGAGCGCCCACGCCACGGCGACCGCTGCGAGGAGGTAGGGGAGGTCGTCGAGCAGTGACAGGGTGAGCCGTGAGCGGTAGAGACCGGCCCGCCAGAAGACGAGGAGCAGGAAGACGAGGGCGAGGCCCTGCGCGAGCGGAGAGCCCGGTTGGGTGAGGAGCGTGGCGCCCGCGAACGCCGCGACGTCGGCGAGGATCAGGTAGGGCCCGACACCACGCCCGAGCCACCAGGGCTCAGTGGCCGGCACCTCGACGGAAGGCCCGCGGGCAGTCCTCGTGGCGACCACCGGCGTGATCGTCTCCGGGACCCTCGTCCCCGCGCCCGACACAGCGCTGCCCCCCGTGGCGTCGACCATGACCCTCCCCCGTCACCGCGCCCTCCGTCTTCGGCGCGGCCCAGACATGGTGGCACCGAAAGAGCACGCTCGCCAATTGTCCGCCACATTTCAGCCATCACGGTGGACGAGATGAATTGCTCACGGAATGGCTCGGAATGGCTACGCGCCGTTGTTGAGCGGAACCCTTCGGTGCACTCCGGAGCACGGAGGCCCCGCCCACGGCCCTGCAGAGGACCATGGGTTCGAAGGCCGAGGACCGGTTCTCGACTCAGTGGAGGTCGAGACCGGAGCGAACGTCGGCGCTCCGACCAGTTGTGCACAACCTAGCACGGTCCCCCAGGCCCGTGCGAGCTCGGTTCTGCCCTCCTCGGACTCGCAGGCCTGCGCGTCCCTGCTGCGGACGGGCATGCCGGCATCCATGCCGCCTGGAGCCACGGGATGTGGGTGGGACCGCGGTGCATTCGTGAGGTCCTGGCGCGGCTACGAAGCGGCTACGAAGTCGTGCCACTGGGGCCGATCCGAGCCGTGACGCGCTGTATCCGGTAGCCGACCCACCGCTGGAAGAGTCTCAAGCCCTCGGGTATCTCGCCCGGATGCCAGGTGTCCGCGAGATGGCGGACACCACGCTGATGGAGCGCCTCCACCAGGGCCACGGTGGCGAGGTAGCGACTGTCGCTGTACTGACGTCCGCGGCCGAGCGTCCGGAAGTACCGGAGCAACGCCCACTCACCGTCGGTTGGCGTCACGGAGAGCAGGAGCGGTTCCCCTGTCGCGGAGAACGTCCCCATCCAGAGGTCGTACTCGAACAGTTCTGCGTTGTCCGGGCGGTCGTTCCGGTAGAGCGGGTTCGGATGTGAACGCTCGGCCTGGTCAGCCACCTCCAGCAAGGACCTCCGCTCCGCGGGGTCCGTGATGCTGCGACAGACGAGCCCGCTGCGCCGCGCTGCGCGCCACTTGCGACGGAGGGTCTGCCTTCCCGGCTCGTGCAGGTATCCCCGAGGATCCTCGGGGATCGACAGGACGGACACGCCGGTCATCCCGAGCGGCGCCCGGAAGAGGGCCGGCCGACGCAGCGCCTCGTACAGGGCGACACCGGCAGGTGTCGCGGACAGGGATGCGGTTCGTGAAGGCAGGCCCGTGATCGCCACGAGCGCCAGCAGGCTCGCCAGCGGATGTCTCAGGACGAAGGCAGGTGAGGTGCGCCCGGATCGCCGGTACGTCGAGTAGTAGCGGGACAGCGCCCGTTCGTCGGTGCTCCTCCCCGCGCGCCGGACCACGAGTGACCACAGGGTCCGCGATCGTCGGACCAGCCACACGGGAGTCGCCGTGACCATGCCACCACTCAGCACGACCTCGAAGTCCTCCTCACGCCACAGCACTCCCGAGGCCGGCGCAGCGGCGTCGGCAGCAGACGAGCCTGACGTCGCCGCTCCTGACCCCACCCGACGGGACCGGGGTGCACCGACCGCCAGGCCGCACACGCACCGGGGACGACGGCATCGCCACCAGGAGCCCGCTCACCGGCGATCCCAGGCCGACCGACGGCCCGCCACTCAGGACCCGGGGACCCAGGACGGGGCCACACGTCGCACTGCGCGTCGCGCCCCTTCGAGGCGCGGTCTCCCGCCGACGTAGAGCAGTGGGTAGGCCATCCTCCAGTGGAAGGGCAGGGACGACTTCCGCCTGTGCCGACCCAACTCGGAGAACAGGCCCGGATGGCGCTCCTTCAGTCTCCGGTAGATCTCCGTGTGGTCCGCGCGGTGACCGCCGAAGCTCCGTCCGGGATCGACCCGGTACCTGAAGACGACTTCGCCGGAGTGCACCACCTCCCGCCCCTGCTCGGCGAAGGTCATCCACAGGTCCCAGTCCTCATAACCGCGAGCCGTCGACCACCCGCCCACCCGCTCGAGGGCCTCCCGACGGAACATGGCCAGGCCGGGCGACTTGTTCACGTGGGCCACGCGGTACGGATCGAGGGTCCGGGCGGTACGCCGCACGCCCTCGCTCGCTCCGAACTCCTCGTAGTCGCCGTAGGCCGCATCGGCTTCGGGATGGGCGTCGAGCAACGAGGCCAGTCGCGACAGCACCCCGGGGAGGAGCAGGTCGTCCGAGTCGAGGTTGAAGACGTACGGGGTGGTCGTGACGGACAACCCCGTGTTCCTCGCCGCGCCCTGTCCCCTGTTCGCCTCGTGCCGGATGACGCGGACGCCGCGGGTCTCCAGGGCCCGGTAGCAGTCCAGCGTCGCCGGGTCGGTCGAGCAGTCGTCGACCACGACGACCGCTATCTCCTCCGGCTCACGGATGGATGCGACCGTCTCCCGGATGTACCGCCCGTCGTTGAAGCACGGGATGATCACTGTGATCCTCGGCGCGACAGACTGTGGTCCCGACATGCCCGAGACGTATCACGATCGGTGCGATCTCGCTGGTCAGGAGGCGTCCGGTCGGCGGCTCTCCGCCACGGACGACCGACTCTCCACCGCCTCCGCGTAGACGGCGACCGTGCGTTCGACCATGCGCTCCACGGTGAACGCCTCTCGGTAGCGCACCGTCGAGGCCTCGGCCATGCGGCGTCGCCGAGGCCCGTCGGTGAGGAGGTCGCAGGCCGCGTCGGTCAACGCGTGGACGTCACCCGGGGGGACGAGGACGCCGGTCTCGCGGTCCACGACCTCCGAGGTCCCCCCCACGTCGGTCGCTATCTGCGGCACGCCGCAGGCCAGGGCCTCGAGGAGGGCGATGGGGAGACTCTCCCAGTCGGACGGGAGGACGAACACGTCGAGGCAGCGGAGGTAGCGGCTGGCCGGCGGGGCGAAGGGGAGGATCCGGAACCGAGGGTGCTCAGCGAGCCCGAGGGCCTCCGCGCGGCGGTGCAGGTCCGCGGCCAGGGGACCGTTGCCGACGAGGACGACGCGGGAGTCCGGCACCCTCCGCAGGATCTCCGGAGCGGCGTCGAGCAGGAGGTCCAGCCGCTTCTGCCGACGCATGACGGCTACCGCTCCCAGCAGCGGACCCGATCCTGGCATCGACCGGAGGTCAGCCGCACCGTCCGGACCCTCGGTGCACGGGGGGCATCCGTTGGGGACGACACGGAGGCGGTCCTCACCTCCCAGCCCCGCCGCGACGGCCTCGTTCCGCTCGTGTTCCGAGACGCAGATGATGCGCTCCGCCAGCGGGGCCAGCACCCGCTCCACGAGGCGGGACGCGACCCGCCGCCGGGTGCTGAACGGGCCCACGAAGGGCAGCGCATGCGGTGTGTAGACCGCCGGCACACGGGCCCGTCGCGCTGCCAGACGGCCGAGGACCCCGACCTTCGCGGAGTGGCAGTGCACCAGGTCGTACCGGCCCTTCCCCAGCAACGCCGAGAGGGCCCGTAGGGCCGCGGCGTCGACGCGTGGATCGCCGTACCCCCGGGTGAGCGGCAGTCGGTGCACGGTCACGCCGGCCGCCTCCAACCGAGCGTGGACGCTCGACTCCTGGGGGCCGGCCACCTCGACGTCCCAGCCGTGCGGCGCCAGCTGCACGGCGAGCTGGCTCACGTGCTCGGCGACCCCGCCGTCCGGCGGCTCGAAGGCGAGGAGCACCCGGGGCATGACGCGGAGCGTAGGGCCGGGTCCCTGGACCCGCTCGCCGGCCGCGGACTCAGGCGGCAGGCCGGGCCGAGCGGCGGGCCGTCCGGAGGAGTCCCGTCGCCGGTGCCACGGCGGCCGGCGTGGGCAGTGGGGCCGGGCCGGTCGGACCGGCATCGGTCGAGGACCCAGGTCCGGCCGGACCTGCGTCGGTACACGCGGACACCGCCCTGGACGGACGCCGGAGGACGACACCCTCCCCACCGCTGAGGGTGACCGTGGTCGTCGCGCACCCGGTCGACGTGACCAGGCGTCGCCCCAGGTCGACGGTCCGGGTGGGAGCGTCCGGCTCACTGAGCAGGACGACGCCACGGTCGAAGTCCCGTCGCAGGAGGCCCTGCCAGGTCCGGCGTCCCGAGGCCGGCGCCCCCAACTGCACGTCGTACATGGCCCACCAGTTGTCCGGCGTCATCTGGGCCAGACCGAGTCCGTCCCCGCCCTGGGAGACGAGGAAGTACGCGGCGAGGTTGTACTCGCGGCCGCGGGGACTGTCGTCGAACGCGTCCAGGACGACCGTGCGCCCCGCGGCGTGGACCGTGTCGACGTAGGCGAGGAAGGCCTGCAGCGACCACTGCCCCGTGCCGCCGGTGAGGCCGGCGTCGTTCACACCCCGCTCGAGGTTGATCCGGTCGGCGGCGGCGATCTGCCGGCGGACGAACGGGTCCTCGGCCCGTTCGGGCTGGGCAGCGAACCAGATGGTGTTGTGGAGGATCTCGACGGCCGGCAACGCCCGCCGGATCTCCTCGACGAACTCGACGACGTACCGCCGCCAGTCCTCGGTCGTCATGGGTCGGCCCGTGCGCGGGTCGAGGGGCGCCTGCCACCGGCCGGTACCGTCCCCCACCCGGAACTCCAGGTTGACGTCATCGATCCACAGCCCGCGGTAACCGCGCGAGAGCGTCGATCGCGCCCGCTCGATCCACGCCCGCCGGAAGTCCGCGTTGCCCACGTCTCCGGCGTACTGCGGACAGGTGCCCCCGGAGCACCCCCAGGGGATGTAGAGCGGCGCCCCCGCCCCGTCACGCAGGACCCACTCGGGGTGCGTGGTCAGGGTCTCGTGGTCGTCCCGGTAGATGGCGTAGAGGTTCTGGGAGACCAGACCCTGCGGGTACCAGGCGGTCTTGTCGTCGAAGTACGGCGACCACACCTCGGCCCGGAAGAAGCGTTCTCGCATCCACGCCTGGAACTCAGCCGTCGATCCGGAGGTGTACCGGTCGAAGGACGAGTCCGTCCGCTTGAAGAAGCGCACGGCACCGGCCTCTTCCCCTGACGCAGGCGCGGCGGACACCGGTGAGACCACTCCCAGGAGCACGAGCGACAGGACCAGGCCGGTCACGATGCGGCGAGTCATACGCGAGACATCGACACATCCACCCGCCCGCTCGATCACCGGACCTGGTGACCTGCACGGCGGTTCCGGTCACCGTCGGGCCACATCCTCCTCCGTGCGCTACAAACAGCAAGGTGAGCAGCGGTCCGGGAGACAGGCAGCGCGACGACCTCCGCGACGAGGCGATCGACGTGAGCCGCTACGCCCGCGCCCTCCGGCGCAACGCCCTGCTCGCCGCTGCCATCGTGGTCCTGTGCACAGCCGGCACGTGGGTCGCCTCCCTCCTGCTCCCGCCCACCTACGAGGCCCGCGCCGAGTTGATCGTCCTCGCGAGCCAGTCGGACTCGAACGGGAGCACGGACGCCCAGGCACTGAGCCGGGAACTGGCGACGCTGCAGTCGCTGGTCACCACGTCGTCGGTCCTCCAGCCGGCTGCCGCGGAGCTCGGGCTGGACGTCGGCGAGCTCCGCGGTCGGATGACGACGTCGGTCGAGGGACAGACCAGCATCCTCGCCGTCGTCGCGAGCGGTGACACCCCCGAAGCAGCGCAGTCCGGCGCCAACACCGTGGTGCAGTCGCTCATCGAGCAGCGCCGGGACGCCGAGCGGGCCAGGTTGGAGACCGCGATCGACAACATCTCTGCGGAGATCGACGCCCTCGGGGCCACCGGGACCGTCGACCAGCAGCAACGCGAGGCGCTGATCCAGCGGCGGGCCGAGTTGACCGTCGCGGCTGCCACGGCCGGCGACAACCTGGAGGTCGCCCAGGAGGCCGAGTTGCCGTCCGATCCGAGCAGTCCCCGCCCCGCGCGCAACGCGGCCATAGCCTTCTTCGGCTCCCTCCTCCTGGCCCTGCTCGTCGCCCTGGCCCTCGACCGTCTCCGGGACCGTCCGCGGCCTGCCGGCAGGCGGGGTCGCTCTGGCAGGCAGCGTCCGCGGGTCCCGGACCTGTCCACCGCGGTCCCGGAGCCGTCACCACGGCCGGCCGGTGGTCGTGACGGGCTTCCGGCCGGGGACGACCGCGACGGCGGAGCGCGGCTCACCGCCGGCGACGGCAGCCCTGCCGAGGAGTGGTCACCCCGGGCCTGAGGGAGATCGCCCGGTCCCGGCAACGGAGCGGGAACCCGGCTCGACCGGCACCTGCGGCCCCGTGGGCGTCTCCTGCGCCTCCCGGGAGGGGCATTCCGACTCGGCGGATCTCCGGCGGACGGCCGCGACCCAGATCAACGCTGCCACGACCCACAGGTGCCGCCAGTGCAGCGTGTCGACGACCGCGCTGTTGACCAGCAGGCCACACCACGAGCCGAGCAGCGCGGCGGAGCCGATCCCGTGGGTGTCCCAGCCGTGCAGGGCGTTGCGGGCCGCCAGGAAGAGGGTGCCCGCAGCGAGGGCCACCCACACGGCCAGACCCAGCACCCCCTGCTCGGCCAGCACCCGCACGTAGGTGGAGTGGGTCTCCACGGCGTGGTGGAAGCGGAACTGACCCGGCCCCACGCCGAGCGGGTACTGGGTGGCGAGCTCGACGCCCGCGCGTTGGGCGTCGAATCGCTCGGTGTCGTACGACTGGATCTGCGCCCGTTCCTCGAAGAACGACAGGCTGCCCGTCAGCGCCATGACGCCCACGACGGCTCCGGCGGCGATCCCCAGCGTGAGGAGCATCCGGACCGCCGCGCGTCCGCCCCGCCGTCGCAGCGCCGTCACCCCGAGCATGACGAGCACCGCGACGACGAAGTTGATCCACCCCGCCCGCGAGAACGACACCAGGATCCCCACGGCGAGGACGAGGAAGAGCAGGACGAGCACGGCGGGCCGACACCGCAGCAGGCGTGGGCGCAGCCGCTCCTCCAGGACGATCACCGCGATCGGGATGAGGAAGGGCCCGTAGACGTTGGCGTCCTCGAACAACACGTTGGCCCTGGTGAGCGTCCCGTCCATGAGGACCTCCCGCCCCGGGAAGGTGAACGGGAGGTACACCACGGCGATCCCCACGAGCGCGGAGAGCACCGCGCCGGCCAGCCAGGTGACGACGACGGTGCGGGCACGTCCCGCGGAGTCGACCCACCCGGTGAGCCACAGCCCCAGCACGGCCAGGAACGCGGTGATGAGGCTGTACCGCAGCGCGGCCACCATGTCGACCGCCGCCAGCATGGAGACGATGTTGAGCAGGACCAGGGCGCCGATCAGGACGACCACCGCCGCGGGCGCACGGGACAGGCGGAAGCGGCCGGTGACGACGGCGACGGCGATGATCAGGGCGAAGGCGGCATCCGGGGGCGCCGGCTCGAACTCGACGACGACCATGAGCGTGAGCCCCACGGCGACCGCGAGGTCCGGGCGAGCGAGGGTCAGGGCCGCGAGGCCCAACCCGCCCGACCCGCCCGCGACGACGACGACGAGGGGGAGGCCGGCCACCTCCGAGGCGCGAGCGGTCGCAGCGGAGAGGACCGCCACCGCCAGGAGCACGGCTGTCGTCGCTGCGAGGGCGCGCCCGGGACGAGCGGTGACCTGCCTCCACAGGGCAGCAGTCCTCGGCTCCGCCCGGTGACGAGCTGTGGCGGGAGGACGCGCGGCTCCGAGGACCGGACCGTTCACCGCGGCGACCGTCGCGGTCCCGCGACCGTCGCCTGTGGAGTCGGGGGAGGGCCGGACCCGGGCACGACCGCCATCGTGCGACATCACGCTGCGTCCCGCCACCCCGGCGGTGACCAGCGACTTCTGCCATCCTGACCGCATGCAGGCCCGTGTCGCCGTTCTCATCCCCTGCTTCAACGACGGGGCGTTCGTGCCCGAGGCGGTCGCCTCGATCCGCGAGGAGGAGCCGGTCGAGATCGTGGTGGTCGACGACGGCTCATCGGACGCCAGGACGCTCGAGGTGCTCGACGGACTCGACGGCGACGGGGTCCGGGTGGTTCACCATGAGGTGAACCGGGGGTTGTCCGCCGCCCGGACGACGGGGCGGCTGTCCTCGTCGGCGCCCTACGTCTTCGGCCTCGACGCGGACGACCTGCTGATGCCCGGGGTCCTCGCCGCCATGGCGGACCGGCTCGACGCACACCCCGAGGCCGTGGCCTGCTACGGCGACTACGAGGTCTTCGGCTCCTCGAGCTTCCGGCGGCAGGTGCCCGCGACCATCGACCCGTTCCGGATCGCCTTCCGCAACGAGCTCACGGCTGCGGCCTTGTTCCGCCGCACGATGCTCGAGGCGGTCAACGCCTGGGAGCCGGTGGTACCCGGGGCCACCGGGCGGGACGACTTCTTCGAGGACTGGCACCTGTGGATGAGCTTGGCGGAGAGGAACGCCGTCGGAGTCCACCTCGGCCCGGACCGCACGGTGTATCGCCGCCGGATCCACGGGGGGAGGCTCACCGCGGCCGGCGAGGCCCGGCGCCGGGAGCAGTACCGCCGCCTTCAGGGTCGCCACCCCGATCTGTTCGGCCGCCTGCGCGAGCACCGGCGGCGGTCCGACCTCCCCCTCCTGCAGAAGGCGCTGTACCCGGTCGTCTTCGCCAACCGGCCACGACTGCCGCTCGAGTACCGGGTCAAGTCGCTGGTGGAACACCGCCGCGGCAGGAGTCAGGTCGCGTAGCCCCGGCGCCGCCGGCCGGCTCAGGTCGCCGCCCGGCTCCGCCTGGCCGCCGTGCGCCAGCGGGAGAAGTCCTCGGGGAACGCCACCCGTTCCACGAGGGCGAGGACGAGGACGTACACGACGGCACCCAGGACGATGCTCACGAGCGGGACCCAGGCGGACACCACCATGGCCCCCGCCATGGCCGCACCGGCGACCAGAGGGCTGGCGAGGGCCCGGAGCAGGCGGACGCGGCCGAGGACCCCCCTCGCCCTGCGGAACCCGAGCAGAGCGAGGACCAGGCCCGAGAGAGCTGCGTTGAAGGCCGCCCCGACCGCGCCGTACCGCGGGATCAGCACCAGGTTGAAGACGACGTTCTGGATCACGACGCCGACGAGGAGCCAGCCGAAGGCGCCCGGCCGGTCCCGCCCGACGAAGAACGTGCTCGTCATGTAGTTGATGCCGTACAGGACGGTCATGGCACTCAACAGCTGCAGCGGCAGCACTGCCGGCTCGTATCCCGCGCCGTAGAGCAGACGCACCAGAGGACCGGCCAACACCCCGAAGCCGACCGCCAGCGGGAGCAGGAGCGCGGTCACCGCCTTCAGCCCCACCTCGTACCCGCGTGCCACGTGTCCCGGGACGCCGTCGTCGGCGCGGGCGACCCAGGGCATGACGGCCCCCCCGATGTACCAGACCAGGAACATGGTCGCCTCGACGATGCGGTAGGCGGCGCCGAAGTAGCCGACCTCGGAGTTGTCGGTTCCCCCGACCAGCAGGCCGAGCAGCACCGTGTCGAACTTCAGGAGCAGGGTGAACAGGAGACTCGCGATGCCGATCGGGAGGCCGGCGTGGAGCAGTCGCCCCCAGGGGAGGGGGCGCCGCACGGGGGCCTGACCGCTGGTCGTCATGCGGCGGAACGAGCGCTCGGCGACGGCGAGACCGACGACGGCTCCGCCCAGGTAGACCGCCGACGCGGTCACCAGCCCGGCGCCGAGCAGGAGGAGCACCGTGCCGACCAGGGCGGTGAGGATGCGCTGGACGACGATGGACTGGGACATGTGCTTCATGCGCTCGAACGCCACGAAGGCGGAGTAGCGCGTCTTGCTCAGGTGCTCGAGAACGACCCCCGCACCGATCAGGTAGAACGCGAGACGGGCGTCCCAGGGGTAGTCCGCGACGGTCACCGCGACGGCCACGGCACCGAGGAGGACCACCGAGGTGGTGGCCTTGAGGCCGGTGATCGACGAGACGTAGTCGCGGGCCCGAGAAGGGTCGCGCGCCACCTCGCGCTCGAGCAGTGAGTCGGTGCCCAGGCCGGCGGCGAGGACCAGCAGGCTGCTCAGTGACAGGGCGAAGACGAAGTCCCCGAACCCACCCTCGCCCAGCACCCGGGCCATGACGGCGAAGAAGGCCAGCGAGGCCCCCTTGGCGATCACCTCGCCGGCCCAGGCGATCGCCGTGTTCCGCATCATGGATCGGGCGCTGACCGGAGGGCGCTCCTCCTCGGGGGGCTGGACCACCTCCTCGTCCGGGGGGACGTCGGAGCGCTCCGGCTGGGCCGTCATCGCACGGCGCCGGTGGGACCGGAGGTCTCGCCGGTCGCGTGCTCGCCCATGCTCACGACTCCCCGGAGGGCGAGTGCCAGTGCTCGGCGAGCACGACGACCGGCTGCGTGAGCAGTTCAGCGGGGTCGAGGGAGCCGAGGACGTGGTCGTCGAACGCACGCTGGGTCTCCGTCACCGCGTCGACGATCGCGGCATAGCGGTTCCGGTACCCGGTGAGCACCTCGCGCAGCACGCGGGGCTCCAGCCGCTGCGCGGGCGTCACGTGCAGCAGGGTGAGCCCGACGACGTCGCCGCCCACGGTCTCGGGGACCAGGACGACCAGCCTCCCGTCGTGTCCCCGGGCGACGGTGACCTCGCGTTCGTGTGCCGCCCGGTGCTTGGTACCCCGCAGTCTCGGATCGGTCTCCGTGCGGGAGCTGAGCCGGCGGGCGACGCCCTCCTTGGCCACGACCCGCAGCGCGGCGCCCGCGGCGACGTCCCCGGTGATCTCGTACCGGGTGTACCCGTCCACGGACAGGAAAGCGGGCTCCAGCGCCGCCAGGCTGCGCAGGGCGCGGAAGGACACCCGCTCCCGGGGGACCCCGGCGTCGAGGACGCTGGCCGCCAGGCGCCCGTGGTACAGGTCGTCCTCCGTCCGGGACGTCCCGACGGTGACCGTCTTCGCCTGGTGCTTGATCGCGTCGACCGGACGGGTCAGCTCGTCGATGCCCGCGGTGAGCGCCGCGAGCAGGTCCTCCACCAGGGCCGACGGCGCCTCCGGGCGGCCGGTCTGGGCGCTGTACCCCTCGAGTCCACGCTCGTCGAGCGCGTGGTGGATCAGGGAGCTCACCCGGATGGCCGTCGATGCCTCCAGGTGGCCGTTCATCCGGCCGCCGGCGAGCTCGCTCAGGACCGGGACCGACGGGCGCCGGACCTCGTCGCGCAGCGCCGCCAGCACGTCCGCACCGGCCTGTTCCGCGACCAGGGCGCTCTGGACGGCGTCACGCACCGTCCTGAGCAGGCGGGCCTGCGCATCGACGGCGAGCGCGGCCTCGTACCCGAACAGGTGCCCGGCCATCGTGGCGAGGACGTAGTCCAGGTCGGGGTGGACCCTGGGGACCTCGATGAGGTCCGCGGCCTGCTCGAACGCCGCGCCCTCGGAGGCGATGACCACCGGGGCGGCTCGGTGGGCCCGGTAGATGGCCACCTCTTTGGCGACGTCCCCGGCGACCGCGGCGGGGAGCCCGGCGGCGCACAGGAGCACCATGGGCTCGGCGGAGAGGTCGATGTGCTTCTTGTCCTCGGTGTGGTCCACGGCGATGGACCGGTAGCACAGCTCGCTCAGCTTGATCCGCAGTTCGCGGGCGGCGATGGTGTTGGGCCCGTTTCCGGCGATCGCCCAGTTCCGCCGCGGAGGAGCGTGCCGACCTGCGGCGTCGGCGATCCGCTTGCGGCTGCCCAGGACCTCGGCCATCGCACCGGGGAGCGCCCGCAGTCCTCCGAGCACCTCGTGACTCCACACCGTGTCGAGGTCCCCGGCGGCTTCGGTCACCGCCACGGCGAGCAGGACGCCGGCGGCCACCTGCGAGTAGAACGCCTTGGTGGAGGCCACGCTCATCTCGACGTCGCGCCCGTCGGCCGTGTAGAGGACCCCGTCCGCCTTCTCGACCAGGTCGCTGTTGCGGCGGTTGACGATGGCGATGACGGCCGCGCCCCGTGCGCGCACGAGGTCGACCGTCCGGTTCGTGTCGGTGGTGGTGCCGGACTGGCTCACCGCCACGACCAGGGTGTCGCTCATGTCGTCCCGGAGCCCGTAACCGGAGAGCTCGGTCGCGACGACCGCCTGTGCGGTGACACGTCCGGTGCGGGACGCGCGGCTGACGGCGTGCACCATGGCCTGCCCGGCGACGGCCGCGGTGCCCTGACCGATGACCAGGATCCGCGCAACCGCCCCGGCGGCCAGTCGGGTGCGCAGACCGGCCGGCAGCGTCGTCTCGTCCAAGACCACCCGCAGGCGGCCGTGGTCCTGCTCGATCTTCCCCCGGAGGGTCTTCCGGATGGAGTCCGGCGACTGCGCGATCTCCTTGAGGAGGAAGTGGGGCTCGTC
Source organism: Geodermatophilus sp. SYSU D00684 (assembly GCF_054050455.1). NCBI lineage: Bacteria > Bacillati > Actinomycetota > Actinomycetes > Geodermatophilales > Geodermatophilaceae > Geodermatophilus > Geodermatophilus sp. SYSU D00684. The sequence goes on from NZ_JBJGZI010000005.1 coordinate 121,531, forward strand.
CCCGAGGTCGATGTCGCGCGTCGTGACCTCGGCCGCCCGGAGGTCGCCCTCGGTCAGGGGGAGGGGGGTCCCCGCGTAGTCGAGCCGGGTCAGCCCCTCCGGTGAGCCTGCGGCCGAGCGGTCCAGGACGACCACCTGACCGGCCGTCGTCGCACCGCGCTCGACGGCCTCGCCCTCGAGCCGCAGGTAGCGGTCGGCGACCTCGACGAGCCCGTACGGCTCGCTCGCGACCACGAAGGCGTCCTCGGCGAGGCCCACGAAGAGACCCTGACCACTGCCCCGACAGGCCAGCAGCATGCGGCCGGGCTCGGCGGCGGCGTGGGCGGCGATCGCCACGGACCCCGTGAACGTCGCGACGGACGCGAGGAACGCCTCCTCGAGGGAGGCTCCCGCGGCCTGGCGCTTGCCGACGAGCACCGGGATGACCTTGGCGTCCGTCGTCACCTGGGCCGGGAGGCAGAGCTGCTCGGAGGCGATCAGCTCGGTGTGGTTGTCGACGTCGCCGTTGAGGGCCGCGGACACGTAGGGGTACTGCTCCGGCCCCTCGTGCTCCTGGTTCAACGGATGCGCGTTGGCCTCGCTGATGAGCCCGACACTGGCCCATCTGGTGTGCCCGAGGACCGCCACGTCCACGGGACCACTCGTCAGGACGTCCCTGAGGAAGGTGTCGTCCGCGATGGCCGCGCGCAGCGCCCGCGTGTTGTCACCGAGCTTCCCGATCTCCGCGGCCGCCTTGTACACGAAGGAGAGACAGTCACCCACCGCGCGGAGGGACCCGGACCGGAAGAGCGGGTCCGCTCGCTCCTGCAACGCCGCGGCGAGACTCCGCTCGTCGACGGCGTGCCCGTGGACGAGCAGGTGCAGGCCGGCGGAGTCCCGGCCACGGACCTCCAGCCGGTCGAGAGCGGAGAGCGCGAGCTGGACGTCGTGGTACGCGCGCAGTGCGGCCCGCGTCCGGGCTCCCCCGGCGAGCGCCCCGACGGCACGCGCGGTGCGCAGACGGTCACGGGCGACCGCCCAGATCGCGTCCTTCACCGCGATGAGGGCCCGGTTGACGGGCTCGAGCTCGTGCGCCGGCAGCAGCGCCTCGTCGAGTTCCCGTTCCACGACCCCGACGAGACCCTCGAGCTGGGCGGCGACGTCCTCGAGGCGGTCCTCCAGGCCGTCGACCGCGAGGATCGCCTCCACACCCACCGGTCCCCGTAGCAGCCGGTCGAGCCGGGTCACGGTCTCGGCGGCCCGCTCCAGGCGGTCCCGCAGGCCGCCGTCCCGGTCGAGCAGCAGGTCGACCGCCCGGCCTGCCAGGCTCAGGACCTCCGACTCCTCGGGCACGTCCCGCACCGACGGGCGCGACAGCACCGCGATGATCCCGCACATCTCAAACCCCCCGTCGAGGACCGCGGATTCACCGTCCGCGAGCCCCGCGCTCGCGCAGGACGGCCGCGGCGCGCGGTCTCCGGTCGGAGACCCCTTTCACCAGCCATTCCTTACGGGTGACGCGGCTGTGCTGCAAGCGGAGACCGGTGACACGGGGCCGTCACCGGTCCCCGGTCCTCGACCGCCACCCCGCCCAGGCGCTGTGCACCATGTCGTGCAGGTCCCGTTGCGCCTTCCATCCCAGGTCACGCTCGATCGCCTCGGCGCTCGCCACCAGCCGCGCAGGGTCCCCGGGGCGCCGGTCGACCACCTGCGGTTCGACGTCGCGGCCGGTGACCGCCCGGACGACGCCCATGACCTCCTTGACGCTGGCGCCCTCCCCCCGTCCCACGTTGTAGGTCCCGGCGGTCGCGCCGCGGTCGAGCCAGTCAGCGGCGGCGACGTGCGCCTCCGCGAGGTCGGCGACGTGGATGTAGTCGCGCACGCAGGACCCGTCGGGGGTCGGGTAGTCGTCGCCGAAGACCTGGGGTGCCACACCGTGGTCGAGCGCCCGGAACACCATCGGGATGAGGTTGTTCGCTCCGGTGTCGGCGAGTTCGGGGCTGCCGGCGCCGGCCACGTTGAAGTACCGCAGCGAGGCCCAGCGCAGGCCGTGAGCGCGGCCGGCCGCCTGCAGCATCCACTCGCAGACGAGCTTCGTCTCGCCATAGGGGTTGATCGGATGAGGGACGGTCTCCTCGGTGACGAGATCCACGTCCGGCATCCCGTAGACGGCGGCGCTCGACGAGAACACCAGCTGCTGCACACCTTCGTCCCGCATGGCGCGCAGGAGCACCTCGAACCCGGTGACGTTCTCCCGGTAGTAGAGCAGCGGGTCGGCGACGGACTCCGCGACGGCCTTCTTCGCCGCGAGCGCCACCACCCCCGTCACCTCGTGCTCCCGGAGCGCCCGTCCGACCGCCTGGGCATCCAACACCGATGCGCGGACCAGGGGCACGTCCGGGGGCAGCCGGTCGGCCTGGCCCGTGCTCAGGTCGTCGAGGACCACCACGCCCCTGTCGGACCGGCGGAGGGCCTGAGCGACGTGTGCGCCGATGTAGCCGGCCCCTCCGGTCAACAACCAGGTCACGCCGTCGTCCCTCCGCTCGAGATCTCGTCACGCATGGCCACATACCTAGCGCAGATCGGCGGGGAGCGCCCTACGAGCACCCAGCGGGTGCACGCCCTCGGGTGGTCGACACTGCGCTCCGCGGGCCGGGACGGCCGATGCGGACAGCGTGTCGGCTTCCCGCGCGACTGGGGGGAGGATCCAGGCGCACGCAGGCAGGGGTCAGCGGGTGACGCTCGGCGCGTGGCCGTTCTGCCGGGCGGCCAGCCGCTCGCGCTGCGGGACGACGGTGTACTTGGGGTCCCGGGCGCTGGCCAGCCCGGCCTCGAAGACGCCGAAGCGGGTGAGCAGCGACCCGGCGGCCAGCAGCAGCCCGGACACCACCGCACCGGCCCGACGGCGCCCGGCGACGACGGTCAGCGCCGCGCCCGCCGCGGTGCACGCCTTGGCCGCCCGCAGCAGCGTCCCGGACCGGCCCTCGTGGTACGGCTCGCTGACGATCCCGTGGTCGTTCTCCACCCGGTGCATCACGGCCAGCTCGATCGCCGCGCCGGCCACCGCGGTGCGCCGCGACGGCCCGGCCTCGGCCACCGGGGTGAACACCATGGTCATCCCGCCGCCGGCCGCCATCGCCGAGCCGCCGAAGAGGAACGGCAGCTGCCGGTGCGCCGCGTGCCAGGACGGCACCGCGGTGTTGGCCAGCAGCACCCCGGTGTAGGTGGCCAGCGGCCCGCCGAACAGCGCCGACACCACGCCGCCGAAGCGCTTGAGCCGCGGGAACCAGCCCAGCAGCTCGACCGCCGCCGTCGCCCCGGCCGCCGCGCCGAACGGCGCGAGGATGTAGGACCCGACCGACAGCGGCGAGGTCGGCTTGAACACCCGCAGCATGTGCAGGAACCGCTCGGGCCGGCCGAGGTCGTGGATGAGGAAGACCACCGACGCGATCGCACCGCCGCCGGCGGTGTACCGGCCGACCCGGGTCAGCACCGGCCGGCCGGTGACGTCGGCGACCGCCGCCAGGATCGACGACGACCCCGCCATCCCGCCGAGGAACAGGTACAGCGGGACGTCGGGCGACTTCCACACCGGCGGCTTGATGATCGGGCGCCCGTAGTACGAGGTGAACTGGGCGTCGTCGACCATCGGCACCTCGCCGCCGCCGCCGCGCCGCCCGCCCCTGCGCCGTCGCTTGCCGCGGGCCTCCGCCGCCGGGCCGTCGGCCCGCCGCCAGCCCGCGCCCGGGGTGGTCAGTCCCTCCGTCACGGCCGCCGCCCCAGGAACGACGAGAGCACGACGCCGGCGATCATCGCCGCGCCGGCCGCCGCCGCCCGCCACATCGCAGGCAGGTCGCGGGTGGTGACCACCGGGTCCGGCGGCAGGCCGTAGACCTCCGGCTCGTCGAGCAGCAGGAAGAACGCGCCCGCGCCGCCGACGCCGTCGTCCTCGTCCCGGCCGTAGAGCCGGGCGGTCTCCACGCCCTGGGACTTCAGCGTGGCGAGGCGGGCGTCGGCGCGGGCCTGCAGCTCGTCGAGGTTGCCGAACTGGATCGACTGGGTCGGGCACGCGGTGGCGCACGCCGGCTGCAGCCCGTCGGTGAGCCGGTCGTAGCACATCGTGCACTTGAAGGCCCGGCCGTCGCCCTCGCGGGTCTGGATGACGCCGTACGGGCAGCCGATGACGCAGTAGCCGCAGCCGTTGCAGATGTCTCCCTGGACGACGACGGTGCCGAACTCGGTGCGGAACAGCGCCCCGGTCGGGCAGACGTCCAGGCAGCCGGCGTGCGTGCAGTGCTTGCAGACGTCGGAGCTCATCAGCCAGCGGATCTGCTTGTCGGTGCCGCTCTGCCCGGTCTGCGGGTCGAACTCGGAGAGCGCCTCGGCGTTGAGCACGCTGGACTGCTGCGCCGCGGCGAGGCTGCCGTCGTTGTCGCCCTCGGCCACCGACGGGCCGCTGCCCCGCCGGTCGTCGCCCGGGCGGCCGAAGGTCGGCATCGGCAGGTCGACGGTGCGGGACTGCTCGACGAACGCCACGTGCCGCCAGGAGTTGGCCCCGAGCTGCCCCGTGTTGTCGTAGGACATCCCGGACAGCCCGATGACGTCGCGCACGCCGTGCGAGTCGTCCATCGGCAGCGTGTTCCACTCCTTGCACGCCACCTCGCAGGCCTTGCAGCCGATGCACACGGAGGTGTCGGTGAAGAAGCCCACCCGCGCCGGGTGGTCCGGGTCGTAGCCGGCCTGCCCGGTCACGTCCGGCACCGGCCCGTAGAGCCGGTTCTCCGGGTCGTGCCCGGTGAACGCCGCGCTCGCCGAGCTGATCGGGGTCATGCCGGCCTCCTCACTGCTGCGATCCCTCGCCGGCCTCGGCGGCGACCGGGTCGCGGCCGTTGACCCCGACCCGCCCCGACCCCACGCCCGCGCGGCGCCGGTAGCCCTCCACGAACTCGATCAGCTCGGGACCGCGGGGGCGCCGTCCCGGGACGATGTCGGCGGTGCTGACCTTGTCCTCCTGGATGTGGGTGTTCGGGTCGAGCACGATGCCGAGCAGGTCGTTGGCCGAGTCGCCGGTGGAGATGCCGTTGTAGGACCAGTGGTAGGGCATCCCGATCTGGTGCACGACCTGGCCGTCCCGCAGCCGGATCGGCCGCATCCGCTCGGTGACCAGCACCTTCGCCTCGATCGCCGTCCGCGTGCTGACCAGCGTGGCGTACTCCCCGTTGACCAGCCCGCGCAGCGCGGCCAGCTCCGGGCTGACCTCGACGAAGAACTCCGGCTGGAGCTCGGACAGGTAGGGCAGCGTCCGGCTCATCCCGCCCGCCGTGTGGTGCTCGGTCAGCCGGTAGGTGGTGACCTGGAACGGGAAGACCGGGCTCAGCGGCGGGTTCTCCCGGTTCCACGGGCCCGCGATGTGCTCCATCGTCGGGTTCGCCTGCTGCTTGTAGAGGGCGTTCTCGACCACGGACTCCGCCGGCTCGTAGTGCGTCGGCAGCGGCCCGTCGACGACGCCCGCGGGCGCGTACAGCCAGGCCTTCCCGTCCCCCTGCATGATGAACGGGTCGGCGCCGCCGATCGCGTCCTGCGCCCGGGCCCCCTCCGGCGGCACGTAGTCCGGCCGCTTGGTCGCCTCGAAGTCCGGGTTGTCGACGCCGGTCCAACGACCGGCCTCCTCGTCCCACCAGACGTACTTCTTGCGCTCGCTCCACGGCCTGCCGTCGGGGTCGGCCGAGGCGCGGTTGTAGAGGATGCGCCGGTTGTACGGCCACGCCCAGCCCCACTCGGAGGCGACCTGGCCCTGCTCGCGCCCCGGCTTGCGGCGCGCGGACTGGTTGACCTCGTCGGCGTAGACGCCGGAGTAGATCCAGCAGCCGCACGACGTCGACCCGTCGTCCTTGAGCTCCATGTACCCGGAGACGGCGCGCCCGTCGGGACCCACGCCGTTGATCTCCCGCAGCACGTCCTCGGCGCTGGGCTCCTGGTCGGGGCCGTGCGTCGGGTAGTCCCAGGTGAGGTCGAGCAGCGGGCGGTCGCGCGGGTCGGTCGAGCCGGCCAGCCGCTCGCGCAGGATGCGGCCGAGGTGGAAGTAGAACCACAGGTCGCTCTTGGCGTCGCCCGGCGGGTCGACGGCCTTGTGCCGCCACTGCAGCAGCCGCTGGGTCTGGGTGAAGGTCCCCTCCTTCTCCGCGTGCGACGCCGCGGGCACGAAGAAGACCTCGGTGGCGATCGTCTCCGGGGCGAGCTCGCCGGTCTCGATCTCCGGCGACTCCTTCCAGAAGGTCGCCGACTCGATCATCTGGAGGTCGCGGACGACCAGCCAGTCGAGGTTGGCCAGCCCGAACCGGTTCATCCGGCCGTTGGGGTGGCCGACCGTGGGGTTCTCGCCGACCAGGAAGTAGCCGGAGATCTTCCCCTCGATCATGTCCTTGATCTGGCGGTAGGAGCTGTGGTCGCCGTCGATGAGCGGCAGGTAGCCGAAGGCGAAGTCGTTCTCCGGCGTCGCGGCGTCGCCCCACCAGGCCTTGAGCAGGCTGACCGTGTAGGCGCGCTTGTTGCCCCAGAAGCCGGCCTTGCCGGCGGCGTCGGCGCAGTAGTCGTCGAGCGACTGGTGCTGCATCGCGTGCGGCATCGGCAGGTAGCCGGGCAGCAGGTTGTACAGCGTCGGGACGTCGGTCGAGCCCTGGATGCTGGCGTGCCCGCGCAGCGCCAGGATGCCGCCGCCGGGACGGCCGATGTTGCCCAGCAGCGTCTGCAGGATCGAGCAGGTGCGGATGTACTGCGCGCCGACGCTGTGCTGCGTCCAGCCCACCGAGTACACCCACGCCGTCGTCCGGTCGCGGCCGCTGTTCTCGGTCACCCACCGGGCGACCTGCAGGAACACCTCCGGCTCGATGCCGCAGACCTCGGCCACCATCTCCGGCGTGTAGCGGGCGAAGTGCCGCTTGAGGACCTGGAAGACCGTCCGCGGGTGCTGCAGCGTCTCGTCGCGCTTCGGCTTGGCCGCGATCGGGGGGCCGCCGCTGCCGGCCGCCTGTGCCTTGTCGGTCTTCCGGATCTGCGGGTGGTCCTCGAGTTCGTCCTGCGCGGCGGCCCCGGCCGGGTCGTCGGAGCCCGAGTGCGGCGGCTCCTCCGGCTCGTACTGCCAGCTGGACTCGTCGTAGGTGCTGTTCTCCGGGTCGAAGCCGGAGAACAGGCCGTCGAGGTCCTCGGCGTCGACGAAGTCCTCCCTCACCAGCGCCGCGGCGTTGGTGTAGGCGACCACGTACTCCTTGAAGTACAGGTCGTTCTCGAGGACGAAGTTGATCAACCCGCCGAGGAACGCGATGTCGGTGCCGATGCGCAGCGGGACGTGCAGGTCGGCGATCGCGCTGGTCCGGGTGAACCGCGGGTCGACGTGGACGACCTTCGCGCCGCGCGCCTTGGCCTCGCTCACCCACTGGAAACCCACCGGGTGGCACTCGGCCATGTTGGAACCCTCGATGACGATGCAGTCGGAGTTCGCGAGGTCTTCCTGGGAGTTCGTGGCACCGCCACGACCGAACGAGGCACCCAGACCGGGCACCGTGGCGGAGTGCTATATGCGCGCCTGGTTCTCGATCTGTATGGCGCCCAGGGCGCTGTACAGCTTCTTCATGAGGTAGTTCTCCTCGTTGTCGAGGGTCGCCCCTCCGAGGCTCGCCAACCCCATGGTGCGGTTCACGCGCTTGCCGTCGTTCTCGTCCTGCCAGCCCTTGCGCCGGGCCTCGAGGACGCGGTCGGCGATCATGTGCATCGCCGTGTCGAGGTCGAGGTCCTCCCACTCCGTCCCGTACGGCCGGCGGTACTTGACCGTCGTCACGCGGGTCGGGCTGGTGACCAGCGACTTGCTGGCGCTGCCCTTGGGGCAGAGCCGGCCGCGGCTGATCGGCGAGTCCGGGTCGCCCTCGATCTGGACGATCTGCTCGTCCTTCACGAAGATCCGCTGCCCGCAGCCCACGGCGCAGTACGGGCAGACGCTCTGGACGACGCGGTCGGCGGTGGCCGTGCGGCTCACCACGTTCTCCGTCGCCTTGCTCCGCGCGGCCCTGCCGCGCCCGAGCGGATCGGGGCCGGTCAGCTGCCGGAACACCGGCCAGGCGTCGAGCCAGGTCTTCACCCTGTGGACTCTGCCACTCCCGGCGCGATCCGGCGCGCGGAACGCCTCGGTACCGGTCGTGCCGGTACCGAGGCGTCCGGCGGGGTCAGCGCACGTGCACGAACTCGTCGTGGCTCAGCAGCAGGCCCTCGGGACCGGGGGCGGCGGGGTCGGTGAGGCAGAACTGGACGTAGGCCTCGCCGCGCGCCAGCGCACCGGCGCCGGCGCGCTGCCCGCCGCCCCACGCCGGCTCGAGCTGGTCGACCTCGAAGGTGCCGACCCGGCTCCTGCCGTCGCAGGTGAAGGCGTTGCGGTGGCTGTCGCTCCACGCGGCGGAGATGCCGCTGCTGCCCTCCTGCTCCAGGCGCGGGTCGGCCGAGCGGTCGGCGGTCTGCTTGACCGACACCCACAGGCCGAGGTCCTCCCCGGCGGCGCAGCGGTAGCGGACCTGGACCTGCGCCACGGTGCGGTCGCCGCGGTCGACCTGCACGACGCCGACGACGTCGGCCTCGTAGACGGGCCGCGGCGCCGCGGCGGCGGGGGCGGCGAGGGCGAGGACGGACGTCGCGGCGAGGGCGGTGCCGGCGACGAGGGGGCGCAGACGCACGGGATCTCCTGTGATCACGGGTTCGGGACGGCGGCGGAAGATGCCAGACCCCGCGGCCCGCGGCCAGGGGTTCCCGCGCGGCGCCGTACCGCCCGGTACCGGGAGGGACTACCGCCCGGCGAGGTACTCGCGCGCCAGCCGGGCCGGCGCCCTGGCCAGCCATGCCTCGGTGACCAGCTCCCCGAGCTCGGCGACGTCGATCGCGTCGAGCCGGACCAGCACGGCGGCGTACCCGTCGAAGTGCGGCGTCGTCAGGTAGACGGCGGGGTCGTCGGCGACCAGCGCGTGCTTGACGCCCTCGTCGGCGACGGCGGCGCCGAGAACCGGACCCTCCGGCGCGGCGTCCCCCAGCTGCTCGACGTCGGCGCGGCTCAGCGGGCGCTCCCAGACGAAGGCACGGTCGCGGACCTTCCACGCCGGCCGGCCGAAGGAGGTGCCCTCCGTCGTCCCGGGCAGCGCGAGGGCCAGGCGCCGCACGTCCGCCCAGGTGGCCACGGGCGCGACGCTAGCGCTCCCGGGTCAGGCCGAGGCCGCGCCCGGCGCCCGCTGCCCGCGGGGCAGGGCCACGCCGCAGGCGGCCAGCCGCTCCCGCAGGCGGTCCGCCTCCCGTCGTCGGTGCTCGGCGCGCCGGCGCAGCACCGCCACCTGGACCGGGTCGGTGGTGCGCTGCGCGCGCAGCTCCAGCACCGCCGCCGTCTCCAGGTGCAGCGCCATGCGCCGCAGCTCGCCGGACAGCTCCCCCGCCGGCCGTGGCAACCCCGGGTCCCCCGCTGAGGTCATGGGAGGCATGGTGGAACGCATCCGTCCCCGCCGCACCCGGAACGGCGCGCCGGGCCGGCTTCCCCGGACGGGGGACGGCGTCCACGGACCCGTCGGTCCCCGGGTCGATACTGGCCGCGTGGAGGGTCCCGGGCTGCACTGGATCGGCCACTCGACCGTCCGCGTCGAGCTGGCCGGGTCCACGGTGCTCACCGACCCGGTGCTCACCCGCTCCCTCGGCCCGCTGCGGCGGGTCGCCCCCCTCCCGCCCCCGGCCGCCTGGGCCGGCGCCGACCTGGTCCTGGTCAGCCACCTGCACGCCGACCACCTGCACCTGCCCAGCCTGCGGCTGCTGGACGACGACGCCCGCGTGGTCGTGCCGCGCGGCGCCGGCGCGTGGCTGCGCTCGCGCGGCGTCCGCTGGGTGGACGAGCTCGCCCCCGGGGAGTCGCTGGTGCACCGCGGGCTGCGGGTCACCGCCGTCCCCGCCGTGCACAGCGGCCACCGCTGGGGTCCGCGCCTGACCCACGGCCCGGAGACGGTCGCCGTCGGGCACCTGCTGGAGGGCGCCGGGTCCAGCGTCTACGCCTGCGGCGACACCGACCTGTTCGAGGGCATGGCCCGCATCGGCGACCGCGGGGTCGACGTCGCGCTGGTGCCCGTGTGGGGCTGGGGGCCCACGCTCGGCCCCGGCCACCTCGACCCCGGGCGGGCCGCGGAGGCCGTGGCGCGCGTGCGCCCGCAGGTCGCCGTCCCGGTGCACTGGGGCACCCTCGCCGTCCGCGGCGGCACGGCGCTGCCCGGGCTGGCCGGGCGCTACCGCCGGCTGCTGACCGAGCCGCCGCTCGCCTTCGCCGAGGCGGTCGCCGCCCGCCGGCTGCCCACCACCGTCGTCGTCCCCGAGCCCGGCCGGCCGGTCGTGCTCCCCGCCGTGGCGGACGCGGCATGAGCACCACCCTCGCCGCCGCCTGGACCGACGGGTCGCTGGGCTACCCGGTGCTGTTCGGTGGCGTGCTGCTCGGGTCGATCGTCCCGGTGGTGCCCACGGGGCCGCTGGTCGGCGCCGCCGCCGCGTTCGCGGTCACCGCGCACGAGCTCAACCTGGTCGCGGTGCTCGTCGTCGCCACCCTCGCCGCCTGGCTCGGCGACGTCACCACCTTCGCCGTCTGCCGGTTCGGCGGGCCGGCCGCGGTGCGCTGGGTCGCGCGGGGGCAGCACGCCGACCGCATCGAGGAGGTCCGCGAACAGTTCCGCCGGCACGGCTGGCAGATCGTCGTGGCCGGGCGGCTGCTGCCCGCCGGGCGCATCCCCGTGCTGCTGGCCGCGGGCGCGCTGGCCTACCCCTGGCGGCGGCTGCTGCCCGCCTCGCTGCTGGCCGCCTCGCTGTGGGCGGTCGCCTACGCGCTGCTCGGCGTGGCCAGCGGCGGGATCTTCGACAGCCCGCTGATCGCCACCCTGGTGGCCACGCTGCTGGTCCTCGTGGTCGGCGCGGTGCTCAACCTGGTCGGGTCCCGCCGCCGGCGCTCCGCCGAGCCGGAGCGGCAGCCGGAGGACGAGGGCAGCCCGACGTCGTGCGGCCCCGCGTGAGCCGGCCGGACCAGCCCGGGCGGGTGCTCGGCCGCGGGCGCGCACCGGCCCGGGTGCTGCTCACCTGGCTGCTGACCACGCTCGCCCTCGTCGTCCTCGACCGGTGGCTCGCCGGCTTCGCGATGCCCGCCTGGTGGCAGCCGCCGCTGACCGCGCTGCTGCTCGGCCTGCTCGCCGGCGTGGTCTGGCCACTGGTGATGCGCGTGGCGCTGCCGCTGGCGCTGTTCACCCTCGGCCTGGGCAGCTTCCTGCTGCTGGGCGCCGGGGTGCTCGCGGTCTCCTTCGCGATCCCGGGCGTCGTGGTCACCGACCTGGGCACCGCCACCCTGGTCGTCGTCGCCATGGCGGCGGTGACGGCGGTGGTGAGCAGCGCGCTGGCGATCGACGAGGACGAGCTCTTCTTCCGCCGCGCCCGCCGCCGCGCCGGCTCCGCCTCGGCGGCCGGGCCCTGCCCGCCGGGCGTGCTGTTCCTGCAGATCGACGGCCTCGGCGCCGACACCGTCCGGCGCGCGGTCCGCGACGGGTCGATGCCCACCCTGGCCGCGTGGCTGCGGTCGGGCAGCCACGCGCTCACCTCGTGGCACACCGACTGGAGCTCGCAGACCGGCGCCTCGGTCTGCGGCATCCTGCACGGCTCCAACCACGACGTCCTCGGGTTCCGCTACTACGAGAAGGACCGCGACCACGTCGTCGCGGTCTCCCACCCGGCCGACGCCGCCGAGGTGGAGCGGCGGCACTCCGACGGCCGCGGGCTGCTGGCCGGCGGCGGCGCCAGCCGCGGCAACCTGTTCACCGGCGACGCCCCGCACGTCAGCCTGACCATGAGCGCGCTGCCGCTGGTGGTGCCCCGGCGGTCGGGACGGCGGCGCGAGCGGGTGGGCGCCGGCTACTACGCGTACTTCGCCAACCCGGTGAACGCGCTGCGCACGCTCGGCGTCTCGCTGGCCGACGTCTACCGGGAGCTGTCCGCGGCCGCCCGGCAGCGCCGCGCCGACGTGCGGCCCCGGGTCAGCCGCGGCGGCATCTACCCGCTGGCCCGGCCCGGGACGACGGTCATCGCCCGCGACGTCGTCGTCGCGGCTGTGCTCGAGGACATGATGGCCGGCCGCCCGGCCGTCTACGCCGACTTCCTCGGCTACGACGAGGTCGCCCACCACAGCGGCGTCGAGCGCTTCGACACCCTCGAGGTGCTGCGCAGCATCGACCAGCAGGTGGGCCGGCTGGCCCGCGCCGGGGAGCTCGCCCCGCGGCCGTACCACGTGGTGCTGCTGTCCGACCACGGCCAGACCCAGGGCGAGGCCTTCGCGCAGCGGTTCGGCGAGACGATCGAGTCCTTCGTCGGCCGGCACTGCGGCGGCACGCCGGACCCGGGGCGGCGCGGACCCGAGCCGCGCGACAGCCGCCGCGCGGCCGAGGGCTGGCAGGTGACCAGCGCGCTGGCCGAGGTGGCGTCGGGGCCGGGGTTCATCGCCCGCCGGCTGCGCGAGCGGGTCGAGTCCGCCGGCGCCGGCGAGCACGACCACCGGACGCCGTCCGGGGAGCCGGGCCGGGTGGCGCGGGTCGCGCCGGGCGTGGTGGTCGTCGTCTCCGGCCACACCGCCGGCGTCTCCTTCCCCGACCTGCCCGGCCGGGTGCCGCTGGAGGAGATCGAGCACCACTGGCCCGACCTGCTGCCGGCGCTGGTCGACCACGACGGCGTGGGCTTCGTGCTGGTGCACTCCGAGGAGCACGGCCCGGTCGTCCTCGGCCGCGACGGCCTGCACCGGCTGGCCACCGGCGTGGTCGTCGGCGAGGACCCGCTGGCCGTCTACGGGGAGCACGCGCCCGCGCTGGTGGCGCGGGTGTCCACGTTCCCGCACTGCCCCGACGTCATGGTCAACAGCCGCTACGACCCGGACACCGACGAGGCCTCGCCCTTCGAGCCGCACGTCGGGTCGCACGGCGGGCTCGGCGGCCCGCAGCAGCGGGGGTTCCTCGCCCACCCCCGGGTCCTGACGCCGCCCGGCGAGATCGTCGGCGCCGAGCACCTGCACCGGGTGCTGCGCGGCTGGCTGACCGAGCTCGGGCACCCGGAGCCCGACGGCGCCGGCGCGCAGGTGGGACCGGACAGCCCCGCGGCCCTCCGCGACGCCAGCCGCATCTGACGGCGGAACGTCCGGCTACGGCTCCGTGAACACCGGCCGGGTCCCGTGGCGTCGCGCCGGAGGGCTCCGGGACAGTGGGGCGATGCGACCCGACGCCGCCGCCTGGTTCTCCGGCCGCACGTCCGCCGTCCGCTCGGCCGCCGACGTGGACGTGCTCGGCCTGCTCCGGGCCAAGCGCCGCGGCGGCCACCGGGTGAGCCTGGTCCTCCCCGCGCGCGACGAGGAGGCCACCGTCGGCGGGATCGTCGCCGGCCTGGTCGAGCAGTGGGCCCGGCTGGTCCCGCTGGTCGACGAGCTGCTCGTCGTCGACTCCGACTCCAGCGACCGCACCGCCGAGGTCGCCCGCGCCGCCGGGGCCGACGTCGTCGCGGCCGCGGACGTGCTGCCCGCGCACGGCAGCCGGCCGGGCAAGGGCGAGGCGCTGTGGAAGTCGCTCGCGGCCACCACCGGCGACCTGCTGGTCTTCCTCGACGCCGACCTGCTCGGCGACGTCACGCACTACGTGCCGGGGCTGCTCGCGCCGCTGCTGACCGATCCGCAGGTCGGCTACGTCAAGGGCTGCTACACCCGGCCGCTGGAGGTCGACGGCCGCGTCACCCCCGCCGGCGGCGGCCGGGTCACCGAGCTCACCGCGCGCCCGCTGCTCAACGCCCTGTGGCCGGAGCTCGCGGGCTTCGTGCAGCCGCTGGGCGGGGAGTACGCCGGCCGGCGCGAGGCGCTGGAGCAGGTGCCGTTCGTCTCCGGCTACGGCGTGGAGGTGGGCCTGCTGGTCGACCTGCTCGGCCTGCTGGGCCTGCACGGGCTGGCGCAGGTCGACCTGGGCGTGCGCCGGCACACCTCGCAGGACCAGGAGGCGCTGGGCCGGATGGCCGGCCAGGTGGTCTCCGCGGTGCTGGCCCGCAGCGGGCGGGCCGGTGCCGGCGGGCTGCTCACCCAGTTCCGCGCCGACGGCGGCGGGTTCCTGCCGGTCAGCACGCCGGTCGCCGTCGACGAGCGGCCGCCGATGGTGACCGTCCCCGAGTACCGGGCCTCCCGGGCCGGGGCGGTCTGACCCCTCGCCGGCGCTTGTGCTCTGCCCCGCATCGGGGGCAGAGCCCGACCGGGCGCGGATCAGCCGTGGACGAGCAGGCCCCGGACCGTCTCGCCGGCCGCCTGGTCCCGGTAGCCCTGGTTCAGCTCGTCCAGCGCGTACCGCCGGGTGACCAGCCGGCCGAGCTCCAGCCGCCCCTCCTCGGCCATCCGCGCCAGCATCGGGATGTCGCGGAAGGGGTTGCACGAGCCGAACAGCGAGCCCTGCACACGGTGCTCGAACACGGTGGTCATCTGCCCGTTGAGGTCCACGTGGCCCTCGCGCGGGTGGTCGGCCAGCGCCGTCAGCACCAGCGTGCCGCCCTTGCCGAGGCACGCCGACGCCCCGGCCATCACCTCGGCCGACATCTTCCCGACGGTCACCACGACCACGTCGGCGCCCGTGCCGCGGGACAGCTCGCGGGCCAGCTGCGCGGCGTCGCGGGCGTCGGCCACGGTGTGCGTGGCCCCCAGCGTCTCCGCGAACTCCCGCTTCATCGCCACCGGGTCGACGCCGATCACGTGCGTCGCGCCCGCGTGCACCGCGCCCTGGACGGCGTTGACGCCGACCCCGCCGAGCCCGACCACCACCACGACGTCGCCCGGGCGGGTGCCCCCGGAGTAGACCGCCGACCCCCAGCCGGTGGGGACGCTGCAGGCGAGCAGCGCCGCGGTGTCCAGCGGCAGGTGCGGGTCGATGCGCACGCAGGAGAACTCGCTGAGCACCGTGTGCCGGGCGAACGCGCCGACGATGCAGAAGCCGCCGAGGGGCTCCCCGTCCAGCCGGAAGGGGTAGGTGCCGGTGGGCAGCTGCCCGATCGCGATGGTGGCGCCCTTGTCGCAGAGGTTGGACCGGCCGGTGGCGCAGTACCGGCAGTGCCCGCAGGCGGGCAGGAAGCTCGTGACGACGTGGTCGCCGGGCGCGACGGAGGTGACGCCGGGCCCGGCCGCCAGGACGACGCCGGAGCCCTCGTGGCCGCCGACGATCGGGTACCGCCCGCCGGGGTTGGAGTGCCGCAGGTGCTCGTCGGAGTGGCACAGCCCGGCGTAGGCCATCTCGACGAGGACCTCACCGGGGCCGGGGTCCACGACCTCGAGGTCGACGATCTCGTACCCGGTGCCCGCCTCGCGCAGCACCGCTCCCCTGGTCCTCACCGGTCCCCGGCCCTCCTCTGGCCCGGCACCCGCCCGCGCGGACACCGTCGTCTCGGCGACCAGCCAACCCCACGCCGCGGCGGTGTCCGACGGCGGGGTGGCACCCGGTGCCACGTGCGGTTCCGGGCACCGTCCCCGGCCGGGGTGCGGCAGGATCGCCGGGTGCCCGCTTCCCGGCCCGCCGCCCCGCCCGCCCCCGGCACCGCGGCCGGCGACCCCCGGCCCACCACCCGCTGCCCCGGCTGCGGATCGGTCCTCCTGCCGCTGCCCGGCGGGCCCGCCGCGCGGCCGGGCGCCTCGGCCGCCTGCACCCGGCTGTTCGAGGAGACCGTCCGCGGCCTCCGGGACGACCCGGCCCCCGACGGCGCGCCGGCCCCGGCGCTCGTCCTGGCCGAGGCGGCCTACGCCGCCCAGCACCCCGACCCGGCCGATCCGCCCGCGCTGGGCGCCGCCCTGGCGGCCCTCGGAGCCGGGCCGGCCGGCCCGCTCCCGGCCCGCCCGCGGGAGTGGACGACGACGATCGCGGACGTCGCCGCCGACCTCGACGTCATCGACCTGACCGTGCTGGTGGAGACCTGGGCGAGGGCGGTGGCCGACGACTGGCGGCACGCCCCGACCGGATGATGTCGTTCCGTTTCAGCGAGACCGGCAACTCAGCGTTGCTACCCTTCGCACCGTGAGTGATCAGTCCCGTCGGGCCCAGAAGAAGGCCCTCACCCGCGCGCACGTGCGCGAGACGGCGCAGCGACTGTTCTCCGAGCGCGGCTTCGACGCCGTGACCATCGCCGACGTCGCGGCCGCGGCCGACGTCGCGGTGCAGACCGTCTTCAACCACTTCACGACCAAGGAAGAGCTCTACTGGGCCGACCGGACGCCGTGGGTGGACGGGCCCGCGGCCGCGGTGCGGCAGCGCCCCGCCGGGGTCCCGGCGCTCACCGCGCTGCGCGAGCACCTGGTCGACTCGGTGGGGCGCTTCGTCGAGCGGCTGGCCGACCCGACCGGGCGCTGCACCGTCGCCGACCTCGACCGCTCCCCCGCGCTGCAGGCCTCCGAGCGGGAGCTGCACCACACCGCCGAGGCCCGGCTGAGCGAGGCCCTGGTCGAGGCCTGGACCGGCCCGTGCGCCGAGCGCCCGGCCCCCGCCGACCCGCGGACGACGGCCGCGGTGGTCGCCGCCACCTGGCTGGCGGTCACGCGCATCCTGGTCACCCAGCCGCGCTCGCCGATGCCCGCGCCCGAGCAGGCGGCGGAGATCGCCGGGACCACGCGCGAGCTGGCCGCCCGGCTGCTCGCCGGCTACGAGGCGGGCGTGGTGGGCTCGATGATGGCGGACGACGCCGCCCGCGCCCTGCGCGCCGTCTGACCCGCTCCCCGGACCGCCCGACCCCGCCTCAGCGGCGGGCGGGCTCCGCGGCCGGGACCACGATCGGCAGCAGCACGTCGTCGACGACCTGCTCGACGCGGTCGGCGACCATCCCGCCGTCGCCGGCCACGGTGAGCCGCTGCCACCAGAAGGCCTCGAGCACCGAGCGCAGCAGCGCCAGCCGGTCGGCCGGCACCTCGTCGCCCCGGGCGGCCCAGCGCTCGCCGAGCACCTCGACGGCCTCGGTCAGCGGGCGTACCAGGGCGGCCTCGAGCCCGGCGCGCAGGTCCTCGTCGTGCCGGGCGGCACCGACGAGGCTGGCCACGGCCCGCTCCTCGCGGGACAGCGGCCGGCGCCAGGAGGCGACCAGGGCGACCAGGTCGGCCCGCAGGGAGCCCTCGTCCTCGGGGGCGTGGACCAGCGTGAAGCGGCTGACCGCCGACCTCGCCAGCGCCGCCATCGACGGCCAGCGGCGGTAGATGCCGGCCTTGCCCGCGCGCGCCCGGGCCGCCACCCGGTCGCTGTTGAGCCGGCCCCAGCCCTCGTCGGCGAGGATGTCGACCGCAACGGCGACCAGTTGCTCGGACAGCTCGGCGCTCAGCGGGCGGCCGGGGGTGCCGCTCACGAGCGAACTCGTTCGCACGACATCAGGTTGCGCACGGTCACATCCTGACCTGTCAGTGGAGTGACCACAACGACCGGGGCCGTATCGTCACCCGACCGGACCGCCGAGATCCGCCTCTCACGCGCCCGCGGCGCCCTCGACGTGCACCTGGAGGGTGGCGCCGTCGTCGCTCACCCAGCCGTGTTCGCGGGCCTGCTCGACCATCCGGTCGAAGCGCTCGCCCCAGTCGGCGACGTCGGCGTCGGGCTCGGCGGCGGCCCGCAGCGCGGCGGCGTCGAGCAGGCCGGTCCCGTCGTCCTGCAGCCGACCGAGGCCCGCCTCGCGCAGCACCTCGTCGGCCTCCTCGTCGGTCACCTGGCCCAGGGCCAGGTGCAGCCTGGTCAGGTCGTCGGTGTCGACGACCCGCACCTCGGGGCGCTCGTCGGCGCCGCCCACCACCTCGACGATCACGGGTCCTCCGTTCAGACGTGCCAGGGGAAGCGGGAGAAGTCGGGGTCGCGCTTCTCCAGGAAGGCGTCGCGGCCCTCGACGGCCTCCTCGGCCATGTAGGCCAGCCGGGTCGTCTCCCCGGCGAACAGCTGCTGACCGACCAGGCCGTCGTCGATCAGGTTGAACGAGTACTTGAGCATCCGCTGCGCGGTCGGGCTCTTGGCCACGATCCGCCGGCCCCAGTCCAGCGCGGTGCGCTCCAGCTCGGCGTGCGGGACGACGCGGTTGACCATGCCCATCGCGCGCGCGTCCTCGGCGGAGTACTCCTCGCCGAGGAAGAAGACCTCCCGGGCGAACTTCTGGCCCACCTGGCGGGCCAGGTACGCCGAGCCGAAGCCGCCGTCGAAGCTGCCGACGTCGGCGTCGGTCTGCTTGAACCGCGCGTGCTCGGCGCTGGCGAGGGTGAGGTCGCTGACGACGTGCAGGCTGTGCCCGCCGCCGGCCGCCCAGCCGGGGACGACGCAGACGACGACCTTCGGCATGAACCGGATCAGCCGCTGCGCCTCCAGCACGTGCAACCGGCCGCTGCTGCGGCCCACCTCGTGCTCGTAGCCGTAGCGCCCGCGCACCCGCTGGTCACCGCCGGAGCAGAACGCCCAGCCGCCGTCCTTCGGGCTCGGGCCGTTGCCGGTGAGCAGCACGCAGCCGACGTCGGTGGTCAGCCGGGCGTGCTCGAGCGCGGTGATGAGCTCGTCGACGGTCTGCGGGCGGAACGCGTTGCGCACCTCGGGCCGGTCGAAGGCGATCCGGACGACGCCGGCGTCGACGGCGCGGTGGTAGGTGATGTCGGCGAAGTCGAACCCGTCGACCGGCTGCCACGCGGCGCTGTCGAAGATCTCCGAGACGTCGTCGCGGGCGCTCATGCCGAGAACCTATCCGGGCGCCCGCGGCCCCGCCTCAGCCGCCGAGCAGACCGCCGGTGACGCCGCCGACCGCGTCGGTGGTGCCGCCGACCACGCCGCCGACCGCGTCGGTGGTGCCGCCGACCACGCCGCCCACCGTGTCGGTCACCCCGCCGACCACGCCGCCCACGGCGTCACCGACGGGGTCGGTGGGGACCGGGGCCGGCGCGGTCGGGACGGGGGCCGGGGCGGGTGCGGGTGCGGGCGACGCCGGGGCGGGGGGCGCCGTCGTGCCGGCGGACGGGGCGGGGGCGGCGGGCGAGCCGGAGCCGGAGGGGGTGCCGGTGCCTGCGGTGCCGGCCGGGGCCGGAGCGGCGGGTGCCGGGGCGGCGGGCGTGGCGGCCGCGGGCGCGGTGGCCGCGGTCGTCGCGGTCGCGACCGAGCCGGCGATGCCGGTCAGCCCGGCCGGGGACGCGGAGCTCCCGCCGGCGCGCTGCGACGAGGCGGCCGGGGTCCCGAAGCCTGGGAAGAGGAAGCCGTCGGGCGTGCCGGGGACGCCGAAGGACGGCGTCAGCCGGGCGTAGGTCGAGGGCTGCGCGACCCCGGGGTCGCCGGAGTAGACGCCCGTGCCGCCGTCGCCGGCCACGGCCCCGGAGGCGTCCGCGCCGGCCGTGGCCATCAGCGGGGCGACGACGATCCCGGTGACGGCGAAGGACATGAGCACGCGCCACCAGAAGCGCTGCCCCGCGGTCTCGGGAGCCGGCCCGGCGGCCGCGGTCCGGTCCCCTGCCACGACGTCCTCCGTTGCGCGGTGCCGCGCGCCCATGGGTCGACCCCTCTCCGTCGAGGTGGTGAGACTGCCCTCACACCTCCGGTACAACGAAGTACCAGCCCCGTGGTTGCGCGGCCAGCCGAGTCCCGCGCACGGGCGACCCGCCGCCGCTAGCGTCGGACCCGTGCCCGACGGCGCCGCCCTGCGCGTGGGCACCCTCAACCTCGCCTCCGGCCGCGGCGCCGACGGCCGCGTGCTGGCCCCGGCGACGCTCGCCGCGGCGGTCGCCGGGCTCGACGTCGACGTGCTCGCCGTCCAGGAGGTCGACGCCGGCCAGCCCCGCTCCGGCGGCACCGACCAGGCCGCGGTGCTCGCCGGCGCGCTGGACGCCGTCGACTGGCGGCACGCGGCCACCCTCACCGGGACGCCGAGCCCGTTCCGCGGCACCTGGGCCGCCGCCGACCCGCCCGGGCTGCGCGGGCCGGAGAGCGCGGCGGACGGCCCCGCGTACGGCGTCGCGCTGCTGGTCCGCCGCCCGGTGCGGGACTGGGCGGTGCTCGGGCTGGGGTCCGGCCGCGCCCGGCTGCCGCTGCGGGCGCCGGACCCGGCCACCGGCCGGCCGCGGCTGTGGTGGGTGCCCGACGAGCCGCGGGTCGCCGTCGCCGCCTGCCTGGACGGGCTGACCGTGGTCGCCACCCACCTGTCGTTCTCGCCGCCGACGGCGGTGCGGCAGCTGCGGCGGCTGCGCCGCTGGGTGGCGTCCCTGCCCGGCCCCGTGGTGGTCGCGGGCGACCTCAACCTGCCCGGCGGGTTGCCGGCGCGGCTGCTCGGCGCGACCGCGCTGGTGCGGGAGGCGAGCTTCCCGGCGCACGGGCCGCGTCTGCAGCTGGACCACCTGCTCGCGCTGGGCCGGGTGACCGCCCGGGACGCCGCCGCCCGCCGGCTGGGCGTGGGCGACCACCGGGCGCTGACCGTGACGGTCGGCTGAGCTCAGGCGGCGAGCAGCGGCCGCAGCCGGTCCATCGAGGCGGCCAGCCCCGGGTGCAGCGTGACCTGGTGCAGCGCGGCCAGCGCCACCCACGCGACGCCGGTGCTCTCGCCGTCGAGCCGCAGCCGGGACGGGTCGAGGTCGCCGACCGGGCGGGCCAGGACGGTCGTGTACGCCCAGCCGCCGTGGTCGTCGACCGAGCGCGCGCCGAGCACGAGGTCCGCGGTCCCCAGCCCGAGCTCCTCCTCGACCTCGCGCAGCGCGCCCTGCTCGGGCGTCTCGTCCAGGTGCAGCGCCCCGCCCGGCGTGCCCCACGTCCCGCCGTGGTGCGACCACAGCGCGCGGTGCTGCAGCAGCAGCTCGGGACCGTCGCCGCCGTCGCGGTGCACCAGCAGGCCGGCCGCGCCGGCCCGCCCCCAGTGCCGGTGCCCCAGCGCGCAGGTGGTCCAGCCGTCGGTGGGGGTCAGACGGATGGTCGCCACCCGGACAAGTGAACCGCAGCCGGCGCGGGGACCGGTGCACCGCACTGGCAGGATCGGGAGGACGACCGGCGACGACGACGGAGGCACCCGCATGGCGACCACGACGACGATGGCCGAGGTCTCCGGCCTCCTCGGCCGGGAGCTGGGCACGAGCGACTGGTTCGAGGTGACCCAGGACCGGGTGGACACCTTCGCCGACGCGACCGGTGACCACCAGTGGATCCACGTCGACGTCGAGCGGGCGAAGGCGGAGAGCCCCTACGGCGGGCCGATCGCGCACGGCTACCTCACGCTGTCGCTGCTCGTGCCGCTGTTCGCGCAGGTCTTCGTGGTCACCGACACCGCGATGGGCGTCAACTACGGGCTGAACAAGGTGCGCTTCCCCGCGCCGGTGCCCGTCGGCTCCCGCGTGCGGCTGACCGCGACCCTCACCGACGTCACGCCGTTCACCGGCGGCCTGCAGCTCACCTTCTCCGCCGTCGTCGAGCGCGAGGGCGGCGAGAAGCCGGTCTGCATCGCCGAGCCGGTCTACCGCTACTACGGCTCCTGACGAAGCGCATGCGGGTCGCCGTCTTCACCGGCAGCCGGCCCGGGCCGGAGTCGCACCGGAAGGCCGCCGCGGACCTGGCCACGGGCCTGGCCGAGGCCGGCGTCGGGGTGGTCTACGGGGGCGGGCACGTCGGGCTGATGGGCGTCGTCGCCGACGCCGCCCTGGCCGCCGGCGGCGAGGTGGTCGGGGTGATCCCGCAGCGCCTGGTCGACGACGAGCTGGCCCACCCCGGCCTGCCGCGGCTGGAGGTGGTGACCTCCATGCACGAGCGCAAGGCGCGGATGGCCGAGCTCGCCGACGCCTTCGTCGCGCTGCCCGGGGCCGCCGGCACGCTCGAGGAGCTGTTCGAGGCCTGGACCTGGGGGATGCTCGGCCTGCACACCAAGCCGGTGGTGCTGCTCGACGTCGACGGGTTCTGGGCGCCGCTGCTGGCCCAGCTGGGCCGCATGGCCGACGACGGCTACCTCGAGCGGCGCCGGCTCGACGCGCTCGGCGTGGTGACCGACGCGGCCGGCCTGCTCGCCTTCGTCGAGGGCTACGAGCACCCGCCGCGGAAGTGGGCCCCCACCCCGCCCTAGGTCCAGGTCGGGGCGGCGATGCCCTGGGCCTCGGCCTCCAGCTGCCAGGCGCCCTTGCCGTCGATCGACTCGCGGATGACGTCGGCGTGGCCGGCGTGCCGGGCCTGCTCCTCGATCTGGTGCAGCAGCAGCCAGCGGACGGTGAACACGGTGCCCTCGGGCAGCCAGCGCGCGACGCCGGCGGGGACCGCGACCACCCGGTCCAGGTCGCGCTCGGCGCGCACGACCTCCTCGGTCTCGCGCGCCACCTCCGCCTGACGGTGCAGCAGGACCTCCACGGTCTCGCCGGGGGCGACGGTGAACCCGGCCATCCACTCGGCCTGCGGATCGCCCTCCACCGCGTGCGGACGGCTCCCGACCCGGCCGGCCAGGTTCGCCCGCTCGCCCTGGGTCACGTGCTTGAGCAGCGCGGACAGCGACAGCTCGCTGGCGGTCGGGGTCGCCCGCGCCTGCTCCTCGGTGAGCCCGTACAGGGTGTTGCGCAGCGCGGTGCGCTGGTCGGCCAGCAGGCGCAGCAGCAGCTCGCGCTCGTCGGGTGCGGTCACGCGGGCCATCCTGCGCCGGTCGGGCCGGACGGGACAGCGCCGGCTGGCCGCCGGCCGCGGTGCTGCCTAGCGTCGCCCCCGTGGAGCGCTGGGACGTCGTCGTGGTCGGGGGCGGCCCGGCGGGCGCGGCGGCGGCGCTGGCCGCGCGGCGCGACGGCGCCTCGGTGCTCGTCCTCGACCGGGCCGACTTCCCCCGCGACAAGGTCTGCGGCGACGGCATCGCCCCCGAGGCACTCGACGTGCTCGCCGGGCTGGGCGCCGACGTCGCCGCGCTGACCGCCGGCTACGCCCCCGCGCCGCGGCTGTCCCTGCGCTCGCCCGGCGGCGCGGCGGTGGAGCGGGCCACGCACCGGCCGTCGTCGGTGGTGCCGCGGGAGGTGTTCGACGCCCGGCTGCTCGCCGCGGCCCTCGGCGCGGGCGCGGGGTTCCGGCGGCACACCGTCCGCCGGGTGACGCCGGGGCGCGACGGCGTCGACGTCGACGGGGTGCTCACCGCCGGGGTGCTGGTCGGCGCGGACGGCGCGGAGTCCGTCGTCCGGCGGGCCCTGGGCCTGCCGCGCAACGCCGACGACCGGATGGCGGTGGCGCTGCGCGGCTACGCGCCCGAGCTGCCGGGCCAGGGCGGCACCCAGGTGCTGGTGACCACCGAGCAGCGCTGGCCGGCCTACGCGTGGTCGTTCCCCCTCGGGGACGGGCGGGCCAACGTGGGCTACGGCGAGCTGGTCTCCGGCGGGGCCACCCGGGCGGCGCTGGTGGAGGGGCTGCACCGGCTGCTGCCCGGGGTCGAGCCCGCGGGGCTGCGGGCGCACCGGCTGCCGCTGTCCACCGGCCGGCCGCGGCAGCCCGACGGGCGGGTGCTGCTGGCCGGCGACGCGGCGTCGCTGGTCAACCCGATGACCGGCGAGGGCATCTTCTACGCGGTGCTGTCCGGGGCGCTGGCCGGCGCGGCCGCCTCGGCGGGGGCGGCCGCGGGCGCGGTGCACCGGCGGGCGCTGCGGCGGCGGCTGGGCGCGCACCACCGGTCGGCGTCGGCGGCGTCGTGGGTCAGCCGGTGGCCGCGGGTGATGGACGCGGCGTTCCGCGCGGCGGCGGCCGACCAGCGGGTGTTCGACGACGTCGTGGCGCTGGGCCTGGCCGACGGCCGGCTCACCGTCCGCACCCTGGCGGCCGCGGCCCGGCACCTGCGCTGAGCCGCGTCAGGCGGGGGCGACCTCGACGCGGCCGCGGCCGGCGCGCTTGGCGCGGTACAGGGCGCGGTCCGCGGCGGCGTAGAACTCGCGCATCCCGATCGGGGTGTCGCGGGCGTGCGCCACCCCGACGCTCACCGACATCGCCAGCAGGGTGCCGTCGGGGAGCGTGAGCGGCGTGGACAGCACCGTCCCGAGCACCGACTCGGCGCGGGCGACGGCGACCTCGGCGGTGCAGCCGGGCAGCAGCACGGCGAGCTCGTCGCCGCCGAGCCGGGACAGGACGGCGTCGCCGGCGCGGATCTGCCGCCGGATGATCCCGGCGAGGTGGACCAGCGCGTCGTCGCCGACGGGGTGGCCGTGCTGGTCGTTGATCTGCTTGAACGAGTCGACGTCGAGCAGGAGCAGGGCGGTGCCGTCGGCGGCGGCCGGGCCGGTGAGCGCGACGGCGAGCGCGTCGTCGAAGACCCGGCGGTTGACCAGGCCGGTGAGGGTGTCCACGGTGGCCTGCTGCTCGAGCGCCTCGACCAGCCGCTCCTGCACCGCGCCGGCCCGTTCCAGCATCACGGCGACCACGGCGAGCACGGTGCCGAGGAGGAGGGCGTCGCTGACCGCGTTCTCGACCGGTGCCAGGTGCAGCAGCACGGTGGCGTTCGCCGCCACGGCCAGGGCCGTGACCACGGTGACGGCCGCCCGTCGGAGGTGGGCGGCGGCCCACAGCACCGGGAAGGCGAGGAAGGCCTGGGCACCGGCCGACGGGTCCGCGGTCACGAGGTTCAGCCCGGCGACCAGCAGGACCCCGGTCACCCCGAGCAGGGGGAACACGCCCCAGCGGTCGAGCCGCTCGGGCGCGACACGACGGCACGCGACGGCGCTCGCGACGAGGACGGCCACGACGGTCCAGCACGCCGCCAGGGTCAGCGGCGACGCGGCGTTCGCGCCGAAGCCGTTGACCGCGGCGAGGGCGCCCGCGGAGATGCCCAGCACGAGGACCAGCGAGCGGGCGGCGGCACGCGGCTGCCGGGCTCGCAGTCCCCGGGGGATGGCCACACCCCGTCTTCGGCAGCACCGGCCCCCGTGATGAGCCGACCCACCCGCAGGAGTGAGGAGGTCCCCGGCGCGTCCCGGGGGACACGCCGGGGACCTCCGCGGGTCAGTCGCGCCGGCGGGCCTCGCCGGCCGCCGTCCGCACCGCCGCCCGGAGCCGGTCGGTCAGGCCGGGCGGGCAGCAGTCGGGGTCGACGAGGACGTCGTCGGCGCCGGCGGCGAGGAGCCGCGCCCGGGTGGCCCGGTTAGCGTCGTCGCAGAGCACGAGGACGGCGGTCCCCGGCGCGGCGCCCAGCCCGGCCACCCGGTCGACGGCGTCCCCGCCGCGGCCGGTCACGAGCAGGACGGCGTCGGCCTCCGGCGCCGCCACCCCCGGCACGGTGACGGAGAGGCCGTCGCGCAGCAGGACGCCGCGCAGCGCCCGGCTGCGGGCGTCGTCGGGCGCGACGAGCAGCACGACCGGCTCCCGGCCCGGCCCCGCGGACCGGTCCCCGGTGGCCTGCAGGACGGCGCCGGCGGCGGCGACCGCGCCGGCCAGGTCCTCGGGCGGCACCGGCCGGGCGAGGTGGTGGCCCTGCAGGTGGTCCACGCCGAGCTCGACCAGCCGGGCCGCCTGCACGCGGGTCTCCACGCCCTCGGCGGTGACCTCCAGCCCGAGGCAGTGCGCCAGCGTGACCAGGGCCGTGAGGATCGGCTGGTCGTCGGCGCCGTCGCCGATCTGCTGCACGAACGAGCGGTCGATCTTGACCCCGTCGACGGGCAGCGCCTGCAGCCGGCCCAGGGAGGAGTAGCCGGTCCCGAAGTCGTCGATGGCCACCCGGACGCCCGCGGCGCGCAGCTCGTCGAGCTGGCCGACCACCCGGGGCCCGGCCTCGAGGAACACCGTCTCGGTCACCTCGAGCAGCACCTGCCCGGGGCGCACGCCGGTGCCGGCGAGGACGCCGAGGACCGCCGTCGCGAAGTCCGGCTCGCGCAGCTGCACCGGCGAGACGTTGACCGAGAGCGACCGCCGCCGGTCCGCCGCCAGCCAGCCGGACAGGCGCAGGCACGCGGTGCGCAGCACCTGCTGGCCGAGCTCGCGCACGAGCCCGCTGCGCTCGGCGACGGGCAGGAAGTCCGCCGGCAGCGCCAGGCCACCGGGACGCGGCCAGCGCACCAGCGCCTCCACCCGGGTGGCCGCGCGGGCGCGGACGTCGACCAGCGGCTGCAGGTGGACGACGAGCCCGTCGTCCTCGAGCGCCTGCCGGAGGCCGTTCTCCACGTCCGCGCGGGCGAGGACCGCCGTCGACATGGCCGGGTCGAAGACCGCGTGCCGCCCCTTGCCGGCCTGCTTGGCGGCGTACATCGCGATGTCGGCCTGCTGCAGCAGCACCTCGGCGGGCACGTGCTCGCCGCCGGTGCTGCGGGCCAGGCCGATGCTGCCGCTGGGCACCACCTGCCGGTCACCGAACCGGACGGGGGCGTCGAGGGCGGCGCCGATGCGCCGGGCGACCTGCTCGCCGTGGTCGGCCTCGGCCAGGACGACGGCGAACTCGTCCCCGCCGAGGCGGGCGACCGTGTCCTCGGGCCGGACGCACCCGGTGAGCCGCTCGGCGACCTCGACCAGCAGCCGGTCCCCGGCCTGGTGGCCCAGCACGTCGTTGACGTCCTTGAAGTCGTCCAGGTCGACCAGCAGCACGCTCACGCCGGCGGGCGAGCGCGCCTCGAGGGCGTGGGTCAGCCGGTCGGCGAACAGCGCCCGGTTGGCCAGCCCGGTGAGCGGGTCGGTGAACGCCAGCCGGCGCAGCTGCTCGGCCTGCCCGGCCAGCTCCGCGGCGGCCCGGGCGGCCGCCAGCTCGGCCGCCTTGCGCTCGGTGACGTCGGTGGCGGTGCCGTGGACGCGCACCTCCGCGCCGCTCCCGTCCCGCTCGACGGCGGCGCGGCAGGCCACCCAGCCGGTGCTGCCGTCGGCGCGCAGCACCCGGTGCTCGAGGCCGTACTCCTCCCGGCCGGCGCGGACGTCGGCGAGCAGCTGCAGCAGCTCGGCCCGGTCGTCGGGGTGGACCCGCGCCAGGTAGCCCTCGACGGTGGGCACCAGCGCGTCCGGCGGCACGCCGAAGATGCGGTACATCTCGTCGGACCAGGTGACCGTGTCGGTGACGACGTCCCAGTCCCACCGGCCCAGCCGCGCCACCCGCTGCGCCTCGAGCAGCCGCCGCTCGCTCTCCTGCAGGCGCGCCTCGATCGCCACCCGCTCGCTGATGTCCTGCGCCGTGCCGACCAGCAGCACGGCGTTGCCGGCCTCGTCCCGGGTGACCGACCCGCGGGCGCGCACCCAGATGAGCGCGCCGTCGCCGCAGACGACCCGGTGGTCGAAGTCGAACACCCCGCCCGCCCCGAGCGCGGCGAGGATGGCCTGCTCGGCGCGGCCCCGGTCGTCGGGGTGGACCATCTGCATGCAGATCTCGAAGGTCGGCGTCACCACGGCGGGGTCGAGCCGGTAGACGGCGAACAGCTCGTCGCTGAAGGTCACCGCGCCGGTGCGGACGTCCCACTCCCAGCTGCCCATCGCGGCCAGCCGCTGCGCCTCGGCGAGCCAGCGCCGGCTGCGGGCCAGCGCGAGGACCGGGTCCTCGGGCGCGGGGTCCCCGGGCGCGGGGTGCTCCGCCGCCGCGACTCCGCTCATGCCACTCCCCGGACCGGTCCGACTCGGATCCCCGTGCGGAGGGGCACGTTAGGGGACGGGAGCGGTGCACAGCACCGGTCGGCGCGCGCGAGCGGACCGGGGTCCGCGCCGTTCCGTCACCGCACCGCTGGGCCCCAGTCCATGAACCGCGGCCGGAACGACGAGAACGGCAGGATCGTGTGGGCACCGTGGCCGTCGGCCCGCATGACCACCAGGGCGTTCCGGTCGCCGTGCTCGAGCCGGTAGACGATCCACCTGCCGTCGGGGGAGTAACCGCCGGCGTAGGCCCTCTGGTCCGGACTCTGCAGGTGGGTCAGGTACCGCAGTCCCGTCCCGTCCGGGCGGATCGTGACGACGTTGACGGGGTGGTCCGGGTCGTCGGCGTTGTCGCTGGTCACGATGCGGGACCCATCGGGCGCCCAGTCGTGCTTGTACGCGATCCCGTAGAGGGTGGGCGTGACCTGCCGGGCGGCGCCGCCGCCGATGCCGATCGCGAACAGCGCACCGAGGCCCTCCTCCACGTCCGACAGGAACGTGACCGTCCGGCCGTCCGGGGAGACCTCCGGGGTCGCCGCCTGGGTCGGCCCCGTGCCGATGCGGCGGCGCTCGTCGCCGTGCAGGTCCATGATCCAGACGGAGCTCTCCTCCACGGTGGCGTCGTAGCGCTCGAACACCAGGTGCCGGCCGTCGGGGGTGAACGCCGGATCGGCCTCGCACCCCTCCGGGGTCTGCGACGGGATGGCCCGCTGACCGGTCCCGTCCGGGCGGACCAGGGCGATGGTGCACTCGTTCAGCGTGTAGGCGAGCCAGCCCCCGTCGGGGGACCAGTCGGGCGTCGACGCCTCGTCGGGGCCGTGCGTGACCTGCCGCAGGTCCCGGCCGTTCCGCGAGACGGTGAAGACCTGTTCGCCCTCGTCGGTCTCGGCGCTGAAGGCGATCAGGCCGTTCTTCCCCGGGAACGTGGCGCCGGCCGGTGCCACGGTCACCAGCGACAGGAGCAGGACGAGCAGGGCGAGGCCGCAGACCCCAAGGAGGCGCTGCGGGGACCGGTGCCGATCGGTCCGCGAGGGGACGGTGTCGATGCCCGAGCGATCCATCACGGACCCCCTGTGGCCGTGCGCGTCGCCGCCGCGGGGCCCTGTGTCCAGCGGTGCACGGTCGTCAGCGCTCCGGCGGACGGCCGGTCTACCACCGCGGGGCGACCGCGGTCCCGTGCGCGCTCCCGCCGCGGCGGCGGCCCCCCGGATGGGGTGGCGTGTCGTCGCGGGGCGCACCCACAGGGGGAGCGGAGCGGAGGGCGTGGGATTCGAACCCACGATGGGTTTGACCCCATAGCGGTTTTCAAGACCGCCGCCATCGGCCACTAGGCGAGCCCTCCCGGCAGGTCGAGGCTAACCCGGCCTCCCGGGAGGACCCACCCGGCCGCGCCGCGGGGCGTCAGCAGCGGGGCTGCGGGTCGACGGGCACCGGCGCCGGGCTCGCCCCCTCGGGCACGAGGTAGGTGATGACGAGGACGGCGGGCTCCGCGCCGCGGTTGGCGAAGGTGTGCGGCCCCGACGGGTGCGGGAACGCGCTGCCGGGCGGGTACGTCTCCTGCGTGCAGCGGCCGCCGTCGCGGTGGGCGGGCTCGATCATCTGCAGGGTGCCGCTGACCACGACCACCACCGACGGCCCGGGGTGCCGGTGGAAGCCGGTGGACGAGTGCGGCGCCAGGGTGGCCCGGACCACCGCCACGTCCGACGGCTCCGTGACGTCCAGGCTGATCCCGGCCTCGGCGTCCTCGAGCCGGAACTCCCCCGCGGACCCGCGGGCCAGCAGCTCCGAGGTCACCGCCGAGGGACTGGCCGGGGGGATCCGCCCGGCCGGGTCGAGTGCGGCGGAGGTGTCGGGGTCCGCCGCGGCCGTGCCCGACGCCAGCACCGGCGCGAGCAGCGCGCCGAGCCCGATCGCCGCCACCCTCGTCCTCCTCGCGACCGTCCGTGGCATCTCGGCCTCCCTGGTCCGCCCGGGTCCCCGCCGGTCGGCGGGAGGGCGACGCTAGGGCGGCGCGCGGCGGGGTGGATGAGAGGCCGATGAGACTCCGGTGAGGCCCCGCCGGGCATGATCCGGGACCGGACGGCGTTGTCCTCCCGACCCGGTCCGCGAGCACGTCGCGTCGGCCCCGCCCCTGCACGTCGATCGAAGGACACCCCCTGCCCGAGACCGCTCCCCCGCCGTCCACCCGCCGCCGGGTGCGGCGCCCCGCCGGCGAGCGCCCCACCGTCCCGATGACGGCCGACCGCGCCGCCGAGCGGGACGCCACCCGCGAGGCCGCCCGAGCCGAGCGGCGCGCCCAGCAGCTGTGGGTCGAGGACGCCGCGCCGGAACTGCCCGTGCGCGCGACCCCGCCGCAGCGGGTCGTCTTCCACCTCGGCCCGACCAACTCGGGCAAGACCCACGAGTCGCTGCAGGCGCTGGCCGCCACCGGCTCGGGCGTCTACGCCGCGCCGCTGCGCCAGCTCGCCCACGAGGCCTACGCCAAGCTCGCCGCCGGCCTGCCCGAGGGCGCCGTCGGCCTGTCCACCGGCGAGGAGGAGATCCACCCGCACGCGGAGATCCTCTGCTGCACGGTGGAGAAGGCGCCGATGCGCGGCGAGCTGCTCGTCCTCGACGAGTCGCACTGGATCGCCGACGACGACCGCGGCCACCACTGGGCCCGGCTGCTGCTCACCGGCGAGTACCGCGAGATGCACCTGATCTCCGCCGCGGAGGCCCACCCGCAGTTGGCGCCGCTGGTGTCCGACGCCGACGAGGTCGAGGTCGTCCACCACCGGCGGCTGTCCCGGCTCGACGTCCTGCCCGCACCGGTGCGCACCCCGCGCGTCCGCCCGCAGACCCTCGTCGTCGCCTTCTCCCGCAAGACCGTCTACGCCGTCGCCGCCGAGCTCGACCGGCACCGGCCCGGGAAGGTGGGCGTCCTCTACGGCGCGCTGCCCCCGGCCACCCGGCGCGAGGTCATCGAGCGGTTCACCACCGGCGAGCTCGACGTCCTCGTCACCACCGACGTCATCGGCCACGGCATCAACGTCCCCGCGACGACCGTGCTGTTCGCCGAGACGACGAAGTTCGACGGCACCGAGCTGCGGCCGCTGCGCAGCTGGGAGGCCGCCCAGATCGCCGGGCGGGCCGGCCGCTACGGCCTGACCGGGCACGGGACGGTCGGCGTCCTGGCCGGCGTGCCCGGGCTCCGGGCGTCGGCGGCGCTCGTCGCCGACGGCGCCGAGGTGGCCCGCGGCGAGCGGGTCAGCGACCTGCCGGCCCGCGGGGCACGGCTGCGCCCGGAGCTCGAGGACCTGGGCGCCACGGAGGCGGCCGACCTGCCCGAGGCCCTGGTCCGCTGGGAGTCCTGGGCCCGCACGGCCACCCGCGACCGGGCGATGACCCCGGACGACGTCGGCGAGCTGGTGCTGCGGGTGCGGGCGCTGCTGCCGCTGCTGCGCGGTCCGCTCGGCGACGTCGGCGACCTGCGCACCGTCTGGCGCCTGGTGCAGCTGCCGATCGACTACGAGCCGCCGCGGCGCACCCGCTGGCTGGTGCTCGCCCGCGCCGCGCTGCGGCACGCCGCGGGCCTGCCGGTGCGGCCGGAGCTGGTGCTGCCCGACGTCCCGGTCGGCGGGAGCGTCGAGGAGTTCGAGCAGGCCGCCGCGGCCGCGCGCGACGCCCAGGCGCTGCTGCGGCAGTTCCCCGGCGTCGCGGACCTGGACGCCGACGACGCCGCCTGGGTCGAGGAGGAGTGCGCCGAGGCGATCAGCGAGCTGCTGCCCGACGCCATCGCGGTCAGCCGGTCCAGCGCCTGCGTCGAGTGCGGCACCGCGATCGCGCCGTGGTTCTCCACCTGCCGCCCGTGCAGCGCGCCCCGCGGGCGGGGCCGCGACGGCCACCCCCGCGCCGGCGGCCGGGACGGGCGGCGGGCGCCCCGCTCGGGCTCCCGGCAGGGCCGGCGCCCCACCCGCACCGGCCGTGGCTGACGACCACGCAGCGGGCGCCCTCCCCGCCGTCCGGAGGGGGCGCCCGGCGTGTTCCCGGTGCGTTCCCGGCGCGGGTCAGGTCGCCGGGTCGCCCGCGGTGACCGGCTCGTCGGGCCGCTCCCGCTGCACCGGCTCCCCGACGACGCCGTGCAGGTGGCAGGCGGCGACGTGCCCCGGTGCAGAGCCGACCGGCTGCAGCGCCGGGTCGACGTCGGGGCAGGGCTCGAACACGTCGGGGCAGCGGGTGCGGAACCGGCAGCCGCTGGGCACCCGGGCCGGCGAGGGGACGTCGCCGCGCAGCACGATCCGCTGCCGGGACCGCTCCAGCGCCGGGTGCGGCAGCGGCACCGCCGACAGCAGCGCCCGCGTGTAGGGCATCTGCGGCTCGGCGGCGACGGCGGCCGCGGGCCCGACCTCGACCACCCGGCCCAGGTACATCACCGCGATCCGGTCGGACACGTGCCGCACCGCCGACAGGTCGTGCGAGACGAACAGCAGCGTGAGGCCGAGCTGCCGCTGCAGCCGGCGCAGCAGGTTGAGCACCTGCGCCTGCACGCTGACGTCGAGGGAGGCGATCGCCTCGTCGCAGACCAGGAAGTCCGGCTCGCCGGCCAGCGCGCGGGCGATGCCGACCCGCTGCCGCTGGCCGCCGGAGAACTCGTGCGGGTAGCGGGCGGCCACCGCCGGGTCCAGGCCGACCAGCTCCAGCAGCTCGCGCACCCGCGCGGCCCGCGCCTGCCGCCCCGGGTGCAGGCCGTGCACCTCCAGCGGCTCGGCCACCGTCTGCGCCACCGTGCGCCGCGGGTCGAGCGAGGCGAACGGGTCCTGGAACACCATCCCGGCCCGGCGCCGCAGCTCGCGCAGCTCCTTCCTCCCCATCGCGGTGACGTCGGTGCCGTCGAAGGCGACCGTGCCGCCGGTCGGCGGGACCAGCCGCAGCAGCGCGTTGCCCAGCGTGGACTTCCCGCAGCCGGACTCCCCCACCAGGCCCAGCGTCTCGCCGCGGTAGACGTCGAGGTCCACGCCGTCGACGGCACGCAGCACGCCGGTGGCGCGGCGCAGCAGCCCGCCCGAGCGGACCGGGAAGTGCACCTCCAGGCCGCGGGCGGAGACCAGGACCTCCCGCTCCGTCGTCGAGGTCACGACGCCTCCCCCTCCGCGCACCAGGTGGCCGCCCGGTGCGGCAGTACCCGGTCCCCCCGGTCGACGACCGTCAGCGGCGGCTGCCGGGTCTCGCAGCGGGCGTCGCCGCGCACCGGGCAGCGCGGCCAGAACACGCAGCCCGCGGGCAGGTCGGTGGGTGCGGGCGGGGTCCCGGGGATGGTGGCCAGGTCGCCGCCGTCGTCGGCGGCGAGGTCGGGCAGCGCGCCGAGCAGGCCGCGGGTGTAGGGGTGCACCGGCCGCTCGAGGACGTCGTCGACCGTGCCGTCCTCCACGCAGCGCCCGCCGTACATGACCAGCACCCGGTCGGCGATGCCGGCGACGACCCCGAGGTCGTGGGTGATCCAGATGACGCCGGTGCCGTGGTCGGCCTGCAGCCGCTCGACCAGGTCGAGGATCTGCGCCTGCACGGTGACGTCGAGCGCCGTCGTCGCCTCGTCGGCGATGAGCAGCGCCGGCGAGTTGGCCAGCGCGATCGCGATGACCACCCGCTGCCGCATGCCGCCGGAGAGCTCGTGCGGGTAGCGGTCCACCGCGCGGCCGGGGTCGGGCAGGCCCACCTCGCCGAGCAGCTCCACCGCGCGCGCCCGGGCCGCGGCCTTCGACACCGCCCCGTGCGCGCGGATGCCCTCGGTGAGCTGGCGACCCACGGTGAGCACGGGGTTGAGCGAGGTCATCGGATCCTGGAAGACCATGCCGACGCCGGGCCCGCGGACCTGCCGCAGCCGGTCGGGGGACATGGTGAGCAGGTCCTCGCCCTGCAGTAGGGCCCGCCCGGTCACCGTCGCCGTCCGCGCCGGCAGCAGGCCCATCAGCGCGAGCACCGACACGCTCTTGCCGCTGCCGGACTCCCCGACGACGGCGACCGTCTCGCCCGGCCCGACGGTGTAGCTCAGCCCGTTGACCACGTGCGCCGTCCCCCGCGGGGTGCGCAGGTCCACCCGCAGGTCCTCGACCTCCAGGACCTGTCCCACCGCGGTCTCGGGCAGCGCGCTCACCGCCCGCCCCCGGCCATGAGGGTGCGCTGCCGCGGGTCGAGGACGTCGCGCAGCCCGTCGCCGAGCAGGTTGAAGCACAGCACCGTGACCACGATCGCCAGGCCCGGGAAGACCGTGTACCACCAGGCCTGCTCGATGAAGCCGCGGCCGTCGGCGAGCATCAGCCCCCACGAGGGGTTGGGCCGGCGCGGGCCCAGGCCGAGGAAGGACAGCGCCGCCTCGGCCAGCACCGCGAAGGCCAGGCTGATCGAGGTCTGCACGATGATCGGCGGCGCGGCGTTGGGCAGCACGTGCCGGGTGATCAGCCGCCAGTCCGAGGCGCCGACCGAGCGCGAGGCCCGCACGTACACCTCCTCCCGCACGCCGAGCACGCTGGCGCGGGTGACCCGGGCGAAGATCGGCACGTAGACGATGCCGATCGCGAGGATCGCGTTGGCCGGCCCGGCCCCGCGGATGGCCACGATGGCGATGGCCAGCAGCACCGCCGGGAAGGCGAACAGCACGTCCATCAGCCGCATGAGCGTGTCGTCGACCCACCGGCCGTAGAAGCCGGCGAGCAGGCCGATCAGCGTGCCGACGACCAGGGCGAAGGCGACGGAGAGGAAGCCGACGCGCAGCGACGTCGCCGCGCCGAGGATGACCCGGCTGAGGATGTCGCGGCCGAACTCGTCGGTGCCGAACGGGTGGTCCCAGCTCGGCGGCTGCAGCTGGAGCGAGGGGTCCTGCTCGTTGGGGCCGTCGGGGGCGAGCGTCTCGTCGAAGACCGCCATCAGCACGATCAGGAGCAGGACCACGGCCGAGACCGCGGCGGTCGGGTTGCGGGCGAGCAGGCCCAGTGTCTCCCGCCAGCGGGGGCGCGGGGCCGCCGTCGGCAGGGGCTCCGCGGGCGGGGGGACGGCCGGGGTGGCGCCCGGTGTCGGCAGCTGCGTCATCGGCGGGTGATCCTCGGGTCGATGCGGCTGTAGAGCAGGTCCACCAGCAGGTTGACGACCAGGAAGACCAGGGCGAACAGCAGGACGGCGCCCTGCAGCACCGGGAAGTCGCGGTCGCGCACCGCCTGGTAGGCCAGCTGCCCCAGCCCCGGCCACGAGAAGACGATCTCCACGACGACGACGCCGGACAGCAGGTAGGCCAGCTGCACGCCGGTGACCGTGACCAGCGGCAGGAGGGCGTTGCGCAGCACGTGCCAGGTCAGCACCTGGCGGGTCGCGACGCCCTTGGCCTGCGCCGTCCGCACGTGGTCGGAGCCCAGCGCCTCGAGCATGCTCGACCGGACGAACCTCGTGATCACCGAGCCCGAGACGACGCCGGTGGCGATCGCGGGCAGCACCAGCCGCTGCGCCCAGCCCAGCGGGTCCTCGGTCAGCGGGACGTAGCCGCCCGAGGGCAGCCAGCCGAGCGTCCCGGCGAAGACCAGGATCAGCATGATCGACAGCCAGAAGTCGGGCACCGAGATGCCGAACTGGCTGACGACGGTGGCCAGCCGGTCGACGAACGACCGCGGGTGCAGCGCCGAGAGCATCCCGAGCGGCAGCGCGATGACCAGCGCGACCAGCAGCGACGCGAGAGCCAGCGTCAGCGTCGCCGGCAGCCGCTCGGCGATCAGCGAGGTGACCGTCTCGCCGCTGCGGAAGCTGACCCCCAGGTCACCGGTGACCGCCCGACCGGCCCAGGTGAGGTACTGCTGGACCAGGGGGAGGTCCAGCCCGCTGCGCTCCCGCAGGGCGTCGTAGGTCTCCTGGGAGAACCGCGTGCCGAGGGCCAGGCGGATCGGGTCGCCCCGCACGAGGTGGATGAGGGAGAAGACCAGGACGCTCACACCGGCCAGGACGACGATCGCCTGGCCGGCCCGCCGGAGCAGGTAGCCGCTCAGGGCAGCTCCACGTTCTCGAAGTCGATCGCCGAGTCCGCCCGCACCTGGTAGCCGGTCAGCCCCGGCACCCAGGCCTGCACCTCGTCGGGGTTGTAGAGGTACAGGTAGCTGACGTCGTCGACGATGAGCTGCGCGGCCTCGTCGTAGAGGCTCTTGCGGGTGGCCTGGTCCGGCTCGGTGGCGGCGCGGGTGAGCAGGTCGTCCACCTCCGGGTTGCTGTAGCCCTGGTAGTTGCTGCCGCCGGTGGACAGGTGCTGGTTCTCGTAGAAGTCGGCCGGGTCGATGTTGCCGATCCAGCTGAGCATGAAGGCGTCGAAGTCGCCCTGGGACTGCCGGTCCAGCCAGGTGGCGAAGTCCTCCTCCTGGATCTCCACCTGGATGCCGATCGGCTCGAGCTCGCTGGCGATCACCTGGGCGGCGGCCACCGTCTCGGGGTACTCGTCGGTGACCATCAGCCCCATCGTCAGCGGCGTCTGCACGCCGGCCTGGGCCAGCAGCTCCCGGGCGGCCTCCTCGTCCGGGGTGAACGGTGCGTAGTCCAGGTACCAGGGGCTGCCCTCGGGGATGGCGGTCTGGTTGGGCTGCGCGGCGCCGAAGCGGGCGGCCTGGGTGATCTCCTCGCGGTCCAGCGCGGTCGCGACCGCCCGGCGCACGTCCCGGTTGTCGAACGGCGGGACGGCGTAGTTCATCGACAGGTAGAAGTACTCGACGCTGGTGACCGAGCCGAGCTCGACCGCCTCGTCGTCCTCGAGGTCCGCGACGTTCTGCGGCGGGACGTTGTCGGTCCACTGGACCTCGCCGTTGCGCAGCGCGGTCAGCGCGGAGCTGGGCTCGGAGATGTAGCGGAACTCGACGCCGTCGATGCCCGGCGTCCCACCCCAGTAGTCGTCGAAGGTGGTGAGCGTGGTGGCGTTGGCGTCGGAGCTCTCCAGCCGGAACGGCCCGGTGCCGTTGGCCTCGCTCTGCAGGTCGAACTCCTCCGCGGCGTCCTCCGAGACGATCGCCATGCCCTTGAACGACCCGATGAGCTCGAGCAGGTTCGGCGTCGGCCGGGTCAGGGTGATGACGACGGTCCGCGGGTCGGGCGCCTGCACGTCGGCGACCGTGGCGAAGCGGTAGGCGTTGGACAGTTCCTCGTCGATGATCCGCCGGTAGCTGTAGACGACGTCGGCGGAGTCGAACTCGCTGCCGTCGTGGAAGGTGACGCCGTCCTGGAGGGTGAACGTCCAGGTCAACCCGTCGGGGCTGGTCGTCCACGACTCGGCCAGGCTCGGCTGCATCGTGAGGTCCTCGGCGCTGGGGACGACGAGGGTGTCGTACACGTTCTCCAGCACCTGGAAGCTCGCGTAGGCGTTGGTGACGTGCGGGTCGAACTGGTCCGGCTCGGCGCTGACCGCGGCGACGAGCACGTCGTCCCCGCCGCCCCCGCCCCCTCCCCCTCCGCCGGTGTCGACGCTCTCCCCGCCGCCGCAGGCGGAGAGGACGAGGGCCGCCGCGGCGGCGAGGGGCAGGAGCCGGTTCGTGCGCACGGGGACCTCCGCGGGGCTCGGTGTCGTCTCCGCCCCCGACACTGGCCCTGTCCCGCCGTCCCCGCAGTTCGAGACCGTGATCGTTACGGTTCTCGAGCCGGCCGTCACCCGGCGCCGGTGGTGGCCCGGCGGATCGCCTCGACGTCGCACTTGGGCACCCGGCCGGCGGTCAGCAGGCCGTTGACCTCCTGGTACGTGTCGGTGAGCTGGGTCCAGCAGGCGCCGGCCAGGGCGGTGCTCGCGTGCACCGCGGCCCACTGGTCGCGGTAGCGGGCGAGCAGGTCCTCCGGGGAGCGGGCGTCGGCATACCCCCACGGCTCGGTGCGGTCGGCGTCGGAGCGCCCGGCGTTCAGCGCGATCCCGCCGAACTCGGACAGGACGACGGCGCGGCCGGCGACGCCCGCGCGGTCGAGGTCGGTCAGCCGGCCGTCGGGCCGCCGCCCGCCGGCCAGGCGCTCGAGGTCGGCGGCGGTGGCGTAGCGGGCGGCGAGCACCGCCGGGTCCTGCTCGTAGTCGTGGACGCCGAGGATGCTCCCGCCGAGGGCCTCCCAGCCGTCGTTCGCCGAGACCGGGCGGGTGCCGTCGAGCGCATCCGCGGTGGCCGCCAGGGCGGTGACCAGGCCGCGCTGGGCGCGGTCGGCGGCCGCCTCCTGCACGCCCCACGACTCGTTGAGCGGCACCCACGCGACCACGCTCGGGTGCCCGCGGTGGGCGACCACCACCTCGGCCCACTCGCGCAGCAGCCGGGCGGCCGACGTCGGGCCGGGACGGTGGGC
Source organism: Geodermatophilus sp. SYSU D00684 (assembly GCF_054050455.1). NCBI lineage: Bacteria > Bacillati > Actinomycetota > Actinomycetes > Geodermatophilales > Geodermatophilaceae > Geodermatophilus > Geodermatophilus sp. SYSU D00684. Next base: position 159,417 of record NZ_JBJGZI010000005.1, read on the forward strand.
GGCGGGCATCTCCGCCCACACCAGCAGGCCCGTGCGGTCGGCGAGCGCGAGCCAGCGCGGGTCCTCGGTCTTCTGGTGCTTGCGGGCGCCGGTGAAGCCCAGCGCGCGGGTGAGCTCCAGGTCGCGGCGCAGCGCGGCGACGTCGGGCGGGGTGGCGCCGGTGTGCGGCCAGTAGCCCTGGTCGAGCACCAGGCGCAGCGGCACCGGCCGGCCGTTGACCAGCAGCCGCCCGTCGTCCACCTCGACCGAGCGCAGCGCGGTGTAGCTCGCGACCTCGTCGAGGACCTCGCCGTCGTCGCGGACCAGCGCGATCTCGGCGTCGAGGATCACCGGGTCCGGGCCGGGCTCCCAGGTCAGGTGCCAGCGGTCGTCGGTGCCGCCGTCGCCGACCTGCAGCGTCCGCTCGACCACCGCGCCGTCGACCCGGACCGCGTCGTCGGCCAGCAGCCGCTCGCCGGCCCACAGGCGCAGGTGCAGCCGGGCGCGGGGAACGGGGACCGACAGCTCCACCCGGACGTCGACGCGCAGCGTGCGCGGGTCGCCGCGCCAGACGACGTCGGTGACGTGCTCCCGCGCCACGGACTCCAGCCACGGCGTGCGCCAGATGCCGGTGGTGCGCGGGTAGAAGATCTCGTGCGGCTCGTCGCGCCAGTCCTGCTTGCCGCGCGGCGCCTCGAGGTCGCGGGGGTCGTCGTCGGCCCGGACGAGGAGGTCGGCGCCGTCGCCGAGGAAGTCGGTGACGTCGACCCGGAAGGGCGTGTAGCCGCCCTCGTGCCGCGTGACGTGCGCGCCGCCCACCCAGACGTCGCACACGCGGTCGACCGCGCCGAGGTTGAGCACCGTGCGGCGGTCGCCCTGCCGGCCGGGCAGCGGGCGGCGGTACCAGGCGCGGTGCAGCGGGCCTGTCCAGCCGATGCCGCTGGCCGGGGTCTCCGGGGCGTACGGGACGCGGATCGTGCGGTCGAACCGCACGGTGCCGGGCGCGGCGGCGAGGTCGGGGTCCGCCGCGAACTGCCAGTCCCCGTCGAGCGAGCGCCAGGGCCGGCGCAGCAGCGGGCGGGGGTGGGCGGTCGGGTCGTCGCGGCGGTCCACGCCCCCACCTCACCGGACCCCGGCGGGCCCCGCACGGCACGGCGGCCGCCGGACGTCGACCTGCGGCTGCCTCGCGCCGCGGGAGACGACCGCAGGTCGGCAACGGGCGCGCAGGCGCGGACGCCGTCGGCAGCACCGCATGGAGGAGGATCCCGGTGTGCTGCTGACCGGCGCTCGGCTGCTCGACGCCGGCGGGGTCACCGACGACGGCTGGGTGCTGCTCGACGAGGACACGATCGCCGCCACCGGCACCGGCCGGCCGCCCGGGCACGCCGGCGAGACCCTCGACCTGGCCGGCGCGGAGCTCACCCCGGGCTTCGTCGACCTGCACGCGCACGGCGGCGGGGGCGAGGCCTTCGACGACGGCCCCGAGGCGATCCGCACCGCGCTGGCCGTGCACCGCGCCGCGGGCACCACCCGCTCGGTGCTCAGCCTGGTGGCCGCGCCGCTGGACCGGCTGGAGACGTCCCTGGCGGGCATCGCCGAGGTGGCCGCCGCGGACCCCACCGTGCTCGGCGCCCACCTCGAGGGCCCGTTCCTCGCGCCCGCCCGCTGCGGCGCCCACGACCCCCGCCACCTGCGCGCCCCCACCGCGGACGCCGTCGACCGGCTGCTCACCGCCGCCCGCGGCACCCTGCGCCAGGTGACCGTCGCCCCCGAGCTGCCCGGCGCGCTGGAGGCGGTGCGCGACCTCACCGCCGCCGGGGTCGTCGTCGCCGTCGGGCACACCGACGCCGACGTTGCGCTCACCGCGGCCGCGTTCGACGCCGGCGCCCGGCTGCTCACCCACGCGCTCAACGCCATGCCGGGCCTGCACCACCGCGAGCCGGGCCCGGTCGGCGCCGCGCTGGCCGACCCGCGGGTCACCCTGGAGCTCGTCCTCGACGGCGTCCACGTGCACCCCGTCGTCGCGCGGCTGCTGGTGGCCGGCGCGCCCGACCGGGTCGCGCTGGTCACCGACGCGATGGCCGCCACCGGCGCCGGGGACGGCGACCACCGGCTGGGCGGGCGGGCGGTCACCGTGCGCGGCGGCCGGGCGGTGCTGGCCGGCACCGGCACCATCGCCGGGTCCACGCTCACCCAGGACTCCGCGCTGCGCACCGCCCTCGCCGCGGGCGTCGACCCGGTCACCGCGGTCACCGCGCTGACCGCCACCCCGGCGCGGGTCCTCGGCCTCGGCGACCGGCTGGGCCGGCTGGCGCCCGGCGCCGCCGCGGACCTCGTCGCCCTCGACGCGGACCGGTCCGTCACGGCCGTCTGGGCGGCCGGGCGCCGGGTCCGCTAGGGCCGCTGCCAGGACGGCCGGGCCGCGTAGGCGTGCCGGTAGTAGGCGAGCAGGCTCAGCCGGGCCGCGGCCGCCTCGTCGACGACGACGGTCGCCCGCCGGTGCAGCTGCAGCGCCGAGGCCGGGCAGACGGCGGCCAGCGGCCCCTCGACGGCGGCCGCGACCGCCTCGGCCTTGGCGCTCCCCTGCGCGACCAGCAGCAGCCGCCGCGCCTCGAGGATGGTGCCGAGCCCCTGGGTGAGGCAGTGCAGCGGCACCTCGTCGGGCGAGGCGAAGAAGCGGGCGTTGTCCGCGCGGGTGCGGGGCGCGAGGGTCTTCAGCCGGGTGCGCGAGGCGAACGACGACGTCGGCTCGTTGAAGCCGATGTGCCCGTTGGCGCCGATCCCGAGCAGCTGGACGTCCACGCCGCCGGCCGCGGCGATCGCCCGCTCGTACTCCTCCGCCGCCGCCTCCAGGTCGGCCGCGCCGCCGTCGGGGACGCGCACCCGCGCCGGGTCCAGGCCCAGCGGGCCGGTGACGTCGCGGGCGACCACCGCCGCGTAGCCCTGTGGGTGCCCGGGCGGCAGCCCCACGTACTCGTCGAGCGCGAACCCGCTGACGCCGGAGAGGTCGAGCTCGCCGGCGGCGACCCGGCGCGCCAGCTCGGCGTAGACGCCGACCGGCGAGGACCCGGTGGCCAGGCCCAGCACCGCCCCGGGCCGGTGCCGGACGACGTCGGCGACCACGTCGGCGGCGACCCGGGCGACGTCGTCCGGGCCGGGCAGGACGACCACCTCCACCCGGCCACTGTCCCACCCCGCCCACGGGGCGACCGGGAGCGCCGTGGCCGCGCGGACCGACCGGAGGGCGGGGACCGGAGTCGCGGACGGACGTGAGCCGGATCACACTGGGTGTGCCGTCCGCATCCGAGCCGAGGTGCCCTGATGACCGACACTCCGCACCGCACCCGCATCCCCCGCGACCGCGAGCACGACTACACCCGGGAGATGGCCGACAAACGTCAGGCCTTCGTCGCCGAGCGCACCGGCGCGGGCCTCGACCACGTCCGCCAGTACTCCTTCGACCCCGCCGTCCTGCCCGGCAACATCGAGAACTTCACCGGCGTCGCCCAGGTGCCCATCGGGCTGGCCGGCCCGCTGACCCTGCGCGGCGAGCACGCGCAGGGCGACTTCTTCGTCCCGCTGGCCACGACCGAGGGCACGCTGGTGGCCAGCTACAACCGCGGCATGCGGGTGCTCGGCGAGAGCGGGGGCATCCGCACCACCGTCGTCGACGACCACATGCAGCGGGCGCCGGCGTTCATCCTCGACGACGCCCTGCAGGCCCGGGAGTTCGGCCGCTGGGTCGACGAGCACCTCGACGGGATCCGCGCCGCCGCCGAGGCCACGACCCGCTCGGGCCGGCTGACCTACATCGGCCAGCACCAGATCGGGCCGCTGCGGTACCTGCGGGTCAACTACACGACCGGCGACGCCGCGGGCCAGAACATGACCGGCAAGGCGACACTGGCCGCCTGCGAGTGGATCCGGGAGAACCACCCCGACCACCCGCGCTACGTGCTGTCCGGGGCGATCGACACGGACAAGAAGCACTCGCAGATCAACATGCTCATGACCCGCGGCAAGCGCGTCGTCGCCGAGGCCACCATCCCCCGGGAGGTGCTGCGGCGGCTGACCGGCGTCGACACCCGGGACCTGTTCGAGTACCGGCAGATCGGCATGGCCGGCTCGTTCATGTCGGGCGCGGCCTACAACGGCGCGCACGCGGCGAACGGGCTGACCGCGCTGTTCATCGCGACCGGCCAGGACGTGGCCAACGTCAGCGAGTCGCACTCCGGGGTCACCTACACCCAGCTGCTGGAGAACGGCGACTACTACTGGTCGACCACGCTGACGTCCCTGATCGTGGCCACCTACGGCGGCGGCACCGGGCTGCCCACCCAGCGCGAGTGCCTGGAGCTGCTCGGCTGCTACGGCTCGGGCAAGGTGCAGAAGTTCGCCGAGATCTGCGCCGGCGTGGTGCTGGCCGGCGACGTGTCCCTGACCTCGGCGATCCTCGCCGGCGACTGGGTCACCAGCCACGACGCGCTGGGGCGCAACCGGTGACCCGGCACGGCGCACCCCGGCTCAGCGGATCTGGACGCCGGAGATCGTCCGCGCGATGACCAGCCGCTGGATCTCCGAGGTGCCCTCGAAGATCGTGTAGATCTTCGCGTCGCGGGCCATGCGCTCGACGGGGTAGTCGCGCGTGTAGCCGTTGCCGCCCAGGATCTGCATGGCCTGCTCGGTCACCCGCACCGCCGTCTCGCCCGCGACCAGCTTGCTCATCGAGCCCTCGGCGGAGGTGAACTGCTGGCCGGTGCGCGCCATCCACGCGGCCCGCCAGACCAGCAGCCGGGCGGCGTCGATGGAGGTCTTCATGTCGGCGAGCATGAAGGCGATCGCCTGGTTCTCGATGATCGGCCGGCCGAACTGCACCCGCTGCCTCGCGTAGTCCAGCGCGTACTCGTAGGCCGCCCGCGCCACCCCGACCGCCTGGGCGCCGACGCCGGGCCGGGTGCGTTCGAAGGTGGCCATCGACGGCTGGGTGCGGCCGCTGCGCAGGCCCTCCCGCGCCCGGGCCAGCCGCTCCTCGAGCCGCTCGCGGCCGCCGAGCAGGCAGTCGCCGGGCACCCGGCACCCGTCGAGGACGACCTCGGCGGTGTGCGAGGCGCGGATGCCGTGCTTGAGGAACTTCTGCCCCTGGGTGAGCCCCTTCGTGCCCGGCGGGACGACGAAGCTGGCGTGGCCGCGGGCCCGCAGCTCCGGGTCGACGACGGCCGTGACGACGTGGACGTCGGCGATGCCGCCGTTGGTGGCCCAGGTCTTGGTGCCGGTGAGCACCCACTCGTCGGCCGCCTCGTCGTGGACCGCGCGGGTGCGCATCGCCCCGACGTCGGAGCCGGCGTCGGGCTCCGACGAGCAGAACGCGGCCACCTTGGGCTCCGCCTCGGTGCCGAACATGGCGGGGATCCACTGCCCGACCTGCTCGTCGGTGCCGTTGGCGCGCACGGACGCGGCCGCCAGGGTGGTGCCGACGATCGCCAGGCCGATCCCGGCGTCACCCCAGAAGAGCTCCTCCATGGTGAGCGGGATGCCGAGGCCGGACTCGTCGAACCACTGGGTGGCGAAGAAGTCGAGCGAGTAGAGCCCGATCCTCGCCGCCTCCTGGAGCACCTCCCACGGGAACGCCTCGCGCTCGTCGTACTCGGCGGCCACCGGGCGGACGACGTCCGCGGCGAACTCGTGCAGCCACTTCTGCAGCTCGACCTGGTCCTCGGTGAGCTGGAACGACACGGCCACGGTGCATCTCCTCCGGTCAGAGCGGGCGGACGGTGCCCACGAGGTGGTCGGACCCGTCCCGGGCGTTGCGTACCGCGAGGTCCCACCCGCCGTCCACCGGCGCGGTGGCCAGGGTGACCGTCGAGGGGAGCAGCAGCGGCCGGCGGAAGCCGACGTCGGCGGTGAGCGCCCCGGGCAGCCGGCCCGACAGCGCGGCCAGCGCCCGCGCCTTGGCCCACATCCCGTGCGCGATCGCCCGCGGGAAGCCGAGGGCCCGGGCGGTCAGCGCCGAGAGGTGGATCGGGTTCACGTCGCCGGAGACCCGGGCGTAGCGGCGGCCGGCGTCGCCCGGGACCCGCCAGCGGATGGTCCCCGCGGGCAGATCGCCGACGGTCACGTCGACGTCGGACGCCGGCGCGCCCTCGGGCGCCCGTGCCCCGCGGGCCAGGTAGGTGGAGCGGCCGCGCCAGACCTCGGCGCCGCCGGCCGACACCGACGCGCACAGGTCGACGGTCGCGCCGCGCGGGTGGACGGCGAACCGCTCGGCCCACACCTCGAGGTCGAGGGCCTCCCCCAGCCCGACCGGCCGCAGCACGTCGACCCGGTTGCGGACGTGCACCAGGCCCGGCAGCGCGAGCGGGAAGGCGCGGTCGCTCATCAGCGCGACCTGCAGCGGGAAGGTCAGCACGTGGGGGAAGGTCACCGGCAGCGCGTCGGCCAGCGGGAAGCCGCAGACCCGGGCGTAGGCGGCCACCTCGGCCGGGTCCACGGTCACGCCGCGGCGGGCCAGCCGGGTGGCCGGCAGGTCGCCGCCGCGGCCCCGCGCGGTGAGCGCGGCCCGCGCGAACAGCGGCGCCATCGCCGGCGCCGACTCGAGCACGGTGACCATCAGGCGCCCAGCACCGACTGGCCGCACACGCGCACGACCTGCCCGTTCACGCCGGCGGCCGTGGGCGAGGACAGCCAGGCGATCGTCTCGGCGACGTCGACCGGCAGGCCGCCCTGCTGCAGCGAGTTGATCCGGGCGCCGACCTCGCGGGTGCCGAAGGGCATCCTCGCCGTCATCTCGGTGACGATGAAGCCCGGCGCGACGGCGTTGATCGTGGCCCCGCGCCCGGCGAACTCCGGGGCCCAGGCGCGCACCATGCCGATGACGCCGGCCTTGCTCGCCGCGTAGTTGGTCTGCCCGCGGTTGCCGGCGATGCCCGACTGCGAGCTCACCGCGACCACGCGGGCGCCCGGCCGGAGCAGGCCGTCGGCGTCGAGCAGCGCGCGGGTGAGGTCCAGCTGCGCCTGCAGGTTGACCGCCATGACCGAGTCCCACCGGGCGGCGTCCATGTTGACCAGCAGCTTGTCCCGGGTGATCCCGGCGTTGTGCACGACGACGTCGACCCCGCCGTGCCGCTCCCGCAGGTGGGTGACCAGCCGCCCGGCGGCGTCGGGGGCGGTGATGTCGAGCTGGAACGCCGTCCCGCGGACCTCGTTGGCCACCGCGGCCAGCGCCTCCCCCGCCGCCGGCACGTCGACGGCGACCACGTGCGCGCCGTCGCGGGCCACGACCCGGGCGATCGCCGCGCCGATGCCGCGCGCGGCCCCGGTGACGACGGCGATCTTCCCCGCGAGCGGGCGCACCGGGTCCTCGTCCGCGGGCACGTCGGCCGCCGACACGGTGAGCACCTGCCCGTCGACGTAGGCGGACCGGCCGGAGAGGAAGAACCGCACGGCGCTGCCGACCGACGCCTCGGCGCCCTCCGGCACGACCACGAGGTTCGCCGTCGACCCGGCGCGCAGCTCCTTGGCCACCGACCGGACCAGCCCCTCCAGGGCCTGCCGGGCCGCGGCCTGGGCCGGGGAGGCGGCGTCGGCGGGCGGGTCGGCGAGCACGAGCACCCGGCCGGTCGGCCGCAGCCGCTTGATCGCCGGGGCGAGGAAAGTGTGCGCCGCGGCCAGCTGCCCGGGCCCGGTCAGGCCGGTGGCGTCGAGCAGGACGGCGGCGGGCCGCTCGCCCTCGTCGTCGGCGGCCGGGACGGTCACGCCGGCGTCGCGGAGGACGGCGGCCAGCGTGCCGCCCAGCCGGCCCTCCCCCGCCGTCCCGACGACGGCCGGGCCGGGCAGCAGCGGCTGCCCGGGCTCGTACCGGCGCAGCACGGCCGGCCGGGGCAGGCCGAGCTGCCTGACCACGCCGGACCCGACGCCGGAGTTGGCGAAGGTCGTGTACCAGTCGCTCACGGGTGTTCCTCTCCGATGCGTGCACTTCCGCGGAAGTGCGCCGTGCACTTCCGGGGAAGTGCACGGTAGGGGGTCAGGACTCGAGGATCGCGACGACGCCCTGGCCGCCGGCCGCGCAGACGGAGATGAGGCCGCGCCTGCCGGGGCCGGCCTCGTGCAGCGTCTTGGCCAGGGTCGCGACGATGCGGCCGCCGGTCGCGGCGAACGGGTGCCCGACCGCCAGCGACGAGCCGTTGACGTTGAGCCGGTCGCGGTCGATCGCGCCCAGCGGGGCGTCGAGGCCCAGCCGCTCCTTGCAGAACGCCGGGTCCTCCCACGCCTTGAGCGTCGAGAGCACGGTGGACGCGAACGCCTCGTGGATCTCGTAGAAGTCGAAGTCCTGCAGCGTCAGGCCGTTGCGGGCGAGCATCACGGGCACCGCGTAGGCCGGCGCCATGAGCAGGCCCTCGCCGCCGTGCACGTGGTCGACGGCGGCGGTCTGCGCGTCGACGAGGTGGGCGAGCACCGGGAACCCGTGCTCGACGGCCCACTCGTCGGAGGACAGCAGGACGGCCGAGGCCCCGTCGGTGAGCGGCGTCGAGTTGCCCGCCGTCATGGTGGCGCCGGGGCCCTCGCCGAAGACCGGCTTGAGCGTCGCGAGCTTCTCCAGCGAGGTGTCCGGCCGCAGGTTCTGGTCGCGGGTCAGGCCCAGGTAGGGGGTGACCAGGTCGTCGAGGAAGCCGCGGTCGTAGGCGGCGGCGAGGTTGCGGTGCGAGCGGACGGTCAGCTCGTCCTGCTCCTCGCGGCCGATCTGCCACTCCTCCGCGGTGATGGCGGCGTGGTCGCCCATCGCCAGGCCGGTGCGCGGCTCGGTGTTGCGCGGGATCTCGGGCACCAGCTGGCCGGGGCGCAGGCCGCGCAGCGCCTTGAGCCGCTGGCCCAGGGTCTTCGCCGAGTTGAGCCGGATGAGCACGCGGCGCAGGTCCTCGTGGACGGCGAGCGGCGCGTCGGAGGTGGTGTCGACGCCGCCGGCGATGCCCGACTCGATCTGGCCGAGGGCGATCTTGTTGGCGACCAGCACCGCCGCCTCGAGGCCGGTGCCGCAGGCCTGCTGCACGTCGTAGGCCGGGGTGGCGGCCGACAGCGTCGAGCCGAGCACCGACTCGCGGGTGAGGTTGAAGTCGCGCGAGTGCTTGAGGACCGCGCCGGCGACGACCTCGCCCACCTGCTCCCCCTGCAGCCCGAAGCGCGCGACCAGACCGTCCAGGGTGGCGGTGAGCATGTCCTGGTTGGACGCCTGCGCGTAGCGGGAGTTGGAACGGGCGAACGGGATGCGGTTGCCGCCGAGGACGGCGGCCCGCCGGGTCCGGTGCGAGCTCATCGGTGACCTCCGGGGGTCCCTGGAGCGCCGTTCGCGGGCGAACGGCGGACGGAGTGGCCGGTACCGACGGTACACGGTACCGTCGGTTACATGAAAGCCGAGACGGCGACCCGGCGGCGCGACCGCCGGGACTCGCGGTGGGACGAGCACCGCCGCGCCCGCCGCGAGCAGCTGGTGGACGCCACCGTCGCCGCGGTCGGCAAGCACGGCGCGGGCGTCGGCATGGACGAGATCGCCGCCGAGGCCGGCACCAGCAAGACCGTCGTCTACCGGCACTTCGCCGATCGCAGCGAGCTCTACGTCGCCGTCTGCAACCGGGTCGCGGCCCAGCTCACCGAGAAGCTGCGCGCGGCGATGACCAGCACCGACCACCCGCGCCGGATGGTGGCCGCCGCCGTCGAGACCTACCTGGCGTTCCTGGAGGCCGACCCGGAGCTCTACCGCTTCGTCGTCGCCCACCCGCTGCTGGACCGGCCGGTCGACGCCGACCCGGTCAGCACGCTGTCCGACCTGGTCGGCGACCAGGCCGCCGCGCTGGTGGCCGTCGCCCTCGAGCAGGCCGGCCGCGACCCCGCGGCCGCCGCGCCCTGGGGGCACGGGCTGGTCGGGCTGGTCCGCGCCGCCGCCGACTGGTGGCTGCGCGCCGACCGGCCGATGCCCCGGGGCGACCTGGCCGCCCACCTCACCGACCTCGCCTGGGCCGGGCTGCGCAGCCTGGTGCCGGGAGAGCCCGTCCCCACCTCCGAGGAGAAGAAGTGACCTCCACCCTCCCCCGCACCGTGGACCCGGCGCGCCTCCAGGAGGTGCTCGACGGGCGGTGGGCGCACGTGCGCCACGACGCCCGCGAGCAGCTCGGCGACCCGAAGTACGCCCCGGTCTACGGCGAGTCGGTGCAGGAGGCCCGCGAGCGGATCACCCGGCTGGCCGGCGAGCTCGCCGCCACCGGCCGCGTCGGCCTGGGCTTCCCCGAGGAGTACGGGGGCGAGGCCGACGCCGGCGGCTCGGTGACCTCCATCGAGATGCTGGCGTTCGGCGATCTGTCGCTCATGGTCAAGGCCGGCGTCCAGTGGGGCCTGTTCGGCGGCGCCGTCCAGCTGCTCGGCACGCAGCGGCACCACGACGCGTACCTGCCCGACATCATGAGCTTCGCGCTGCCCGGCTGCTTCGCCATGACCGAGACCGGCCACGGCTCCGACGTCCAGCAGCTGCGCACCACGTGTACCTACGACGCCGAGACGCAGACCTTCGACCTGCACACTCCGCACGAGGCCGCGCGCAAGGACTACATCGGCAACGCCGCGAAGGACGGGCGGATGGCCGTCGTCTTCGCCCAGCTGGTCACGCAGGGCGAGCCGCGGGGCGTGCACGCCTGGCTGGTGCCGATCCGCGACGAGGACGGCAACGCCATGCCCGGCGTCACCATCGGCGACGACGGCCCGAAGGCCGGCCTGCTCGGCGTCGACAACGGCCGGCTGTCCTTCGACCACGTCCGCGTGCCGCGGGAGATGCTGCTCGACCGCTACGGGCAGGTGGCCGAGGACGGCACCTACACCTCGAGCATCGCGAACGAGACCCGCCGCTTCTTCACCATGCTCGGCACGCTGGTCCGCGGCCGGGTGAGCGTCGGCGGCTCGGCCGGCTCGGCCACCAAGCTGGCCCTCGACATCGCCGTCCGCTACGGCGAGGTCCGCCGCCAGTTCGCCGCGCCCGGCCGCGACCGGGAGATCGCGCTCAACGACTACCTGGTCCACCAGCGCAAGCTGCTGCCGGCCCTGGCCACCTCCTACGCCCTGGCGTTCGCGCAGGAGGAGCTGGTCAGCACCATGCACGACGTCCAGACGGCGGTGCACGAGCACGGCGAGGCGGTCGACGAGGCCGCCCAGCGGGAGCTCGAGTCGCGCGCGGCCGGGCTCAAGGCGGCCAGCACCTGGCACGCCACCCGCACCATCCAGACGTGCCGCGAGGCGTGCGGCGGCGCCGGCTACCTGGCCGAGAACCGGCTGCCCCAGCTCAAGGCCGACACCGACGTGTTCACCACGTTCGAGGGCGACAACACCGTCCTGCTGCAGCTGGTCGCCAAGGGCCTGCTCACCGGCTACCGCGACGCGTTCGGCTCCCTCGACGGCTGGGGCCGGGTCGCGTTCGTCGCCGACATGGTCCGCGAGACCGTCCTCGAGCGGACGGCGGCCCGCGGCCTGATCGCCCGGCTCGTCGACGCCGTCCCCGGCCGGGACGAGGACGTGCCGCTGCGCGACCGCGGCTGGCAGCTGAAGGCGTTCGAGTTCCGCGAGAAGCACACCCTCGAGGGCGCCATCCGGCGGCTGCGGAAGAACGCCGCCACCGACGGCATGGAGCCCTTCCAGGTGTTCAACAGCGTCCAGGACCACGTGCTGCGCACCGCGTCCACGCACATCGACCGCGTGGTGCTCGAGGCGTTCGTCGCCGGGATCGAGCGGACTCCCGACCCGGACGCGAGGGCGCTGCTCGAGGCCCTGTGCGACCTCTACGCGCTGTCGACCATCGAGGCGGACAAGGGCTGGTTCCTCGAGCACGGCCAGCTCACCCCGGCCCGGTCCAAGGCGCTGACCGCCACGGTGAACGCCCTGCTCGCCGAGCTGCGGCCGCACATGGTCACCCTCGTCGACGGCTTCGCCATCCCCGCCGCGTGGAAGAACGCCGCGATCCTCGAGGAGGAGTCGGACCGGCAGGAGGCCATGGCCGCCGAGGACGCCCGGCTGAAGGCCGCCGTCGTCACTCCAAACGACAGTGCCACCGCGGTGGAGGTCGCGCCCGCCCAGTAGCGCGAGCCCGGGTCAGCTGCCGGCGGGCAGGGCGCCGTTGACGGTCACCGCGTCGACGGCGCCGTGCCCGACCTCCCAGCGGTCGAGCAGCTCCTGGTAGACGCCGTCGTCGACCAGCCGCTGCAGCGCCTCGGTGAGCACGTCGCGCAGCCCGGTCCGCTCCGGGGCGACGGCGATGCCGTACAGCCCGGGCTCGTACTGGGTGTCGGAGACCAGCTGGTAGCTGTTCTGCGTCCGCGGGTCGGTGGTCACGTAGACCGCCGGCGGGTAGTCGGCGACGACGGCGTCGGCGCGGCCGGTGCGCAGCTCGAGCAGGGCGTCGTCGTTGGTGGGCAGCTCGTGCACGTCGATGCGCCGCGTGCACGAGGTCTGCGCCCGCTCCAGCAGCCCGACCTGCACGGTCCCGGCCTCGACGGCGACGCTGCGGCCGCACAGCCCGGCCAGCTCGTGGATGCCGAGCGGGTTGCCGCGCGCGACGACGATCGAGGAGCCGGCGCGGAAGTAGTTGACGAAGTCGGCCTGCTGCTCGCGCTCGGCGGTGTCGGTGACCGCGCTCATGACCAGGTCGAACCGGTCGGCGGCGAGGTCGTCGAGCAGCGTGTCGAACGGCGAGGCCTCGAAGCGCACCTCCACGCCGAGCAGGTCGCCGAGCGCGGCGCCGAGGTCGGGCTCGAACCCGACGATGGTCCGCCCGTCGGGGCCGAACGAGGACGCCGGCGGGTAGGACGGGTCGTTGGCCACGGTCAGGACGCCGGCCTCGCGCACGTCGGCGGGGAGCGCGGCGTGCAGCTCCTCGTCGACGGCGACGGCGGCGGCCGGGCCGGCGCCGGTCGCCGGGGCGGCTCCCCCGCACCCGGCGGTCACGAGGGTGGCGGCGAGGACGGCGGTGCCGACGACGGCACGGCGGGTGCGGGTCACGCGAGGACCTCCTGGGCGGGCGCGGACGCGACCGCGCAGGTGAGTTCCGGCCACGGGCGGGGCCGGGAGAACAGCCAGCCCTGGGCGCGGTCGCAGCCGACCGCCCGCAGCCAGGCGGCGACCTCGGGCGTCTCGACGCCCTCGGCGCAGACCGACAGCCCCAGGCCGTGGGCGAGCTCGACCAGCGACCGCACGACGGCGGCGTCCTCGGCCGAGACGTCCACCCCGGTGACGAAGGCCCGGTCGACCTTGACCTCCGCCAGCGCCAGCGAGCGCAGGTGCGACAGGCTGGCGAAGCCGACGCCGAAGTCGTCCAGCGCCGCGCCGAACCCGTGCGCGGCGAGCTCGGCCAGGCAGGCCGAGGCGGCGGCGAGGTCGGCGGGCAGCGCGGTCTCGGTGACCTCCAGGACCAGCTTCGCCGGCGGCACCCCGGCCGCGGCGGCGAGCCGGGCGACGGTGGCGGCGAACCCGGGCGCCTCGAGGTTGCGCACCGAGACGTTGACCGAGACGGTCCAGTCCTCGCCGGCGGCGGTCCAGGCGGCGCAGTCGGCCAGCGCCTGCCGGAGCACCCACTCGGTGAGCGCGCCCATGACGCCGGACTGCTCCAGCGCCGGCAGGAACTCGCCGGGGCCGATCAGCCCGCGCTGCGGGTGCTGCCAGCGCAGCAGCGCCTCGACGCCGACGGTGGCGCCGGAGGCCAGGTCCACCTGCGGCTGGTAGTGCAGGCGCAGGTCGCCGTCCTCCAGCGCGCGGCGCACGTCGTGCTGCAGCGCCGGCGAGTGCGGCGACGGGGCGGTGGCGCGGGGGTCGAAGACGACGACGCCGGTCGCGCCGCGCTTGCCCTGGTACATGGCGGCGTCGGCGCAGGTCATGAGCGTCTCGACGTCGGTGGCGTCGGCCGGGTGCATGGCGATGCCGCAGCTGGCCTCGACCGCCAGCGGCACGCCGTCGACCACGGTCTCCACCGACAGCGCGTCGCTGACCCGCTGCACCAGCTCGCGGGCGGCGCCGGCGTCGTCCATGCCGGGCAGTAGCAGGCCGAACTCGTCACCGCCCAGGCGGGCCACGGTGTCCTCCGCCCGCACGGTGGCCGACAGCCGCCGGCCCACCTCGCGCAGCAGCTGGTCACCGGCGTGGTGGCCGAGGGTGTCGTTGACCTCCTTGAACCGGTCGAGGTCGACGAGGACGACGGCGGCCGGGGCGCCGCGGCCGACCTCGGCGGCCACCCGGCGGGCGAACAGCTCGCGGTTGGCCAGGCCGGTCAGCGGGTCGTGCAGCGCGTCGTGGGCGGCCTGCGCGGCCTGGCGGCGCAGCCGGCGGGTGGTCGACCAGGAGATCCCGGCGAGCACCACGTACAGCGCGCCGAGGCCGGCGCCCAGCCGCCAGTAGGTGCGGGTGGTGGCCGCCTCGACCTGGGCGGCGACGGTGTCGTAGGGCAGCAGCAGCTCGAGCACGCCGACCGAGCGGCCGGAGGTGTCGGCGACGATCGGCTGCAGGACGCGGATCATCCGGCCCACGGCCAGGCCGTCGTCGTCGAGCAGGGCGACGTCGGTCCCGCCGGCCGCGGCCGAGGCGAACGCGGCGCCGGCCGCGGGGACGACGTCCTCGCCGGCGGGGTAGTCGGGCAGCGCGGTCTCGGGACCGGTGGCCCCGTCGTCGGCGAAGACGACCGTGCCGGCGAAGTCCCGCAGCCGCAGCCGCAGGATCGAGCCGCGGAAGACGGCGAGGTCGGTGGCCGCCTGCAGCCGCTCGCGCTCGGCACCGGTCAGCCCGGTGCCGAGGTCCTGCCCGCGCAGCGCGGGGGCGATGGCCATCTCCTCGACCACCGCGGCCTGCGCGTGGCCGTACTCCAGCGCGCGGTCGACGGCGTCCTGCCGGATGCCCGCCGCGAGGACCGCGCCCAGCACGACGACCGGCACCAGGCCGGCCGCGGCGTAGGCGGCGAACAGCCGGGTGCCGGCCGCCGTCGCGCTCCGGGACCTGCTCATGGCTGCCTCATCGGACGGACCGGGCCGCGGGTCGAGCGCCGTCTCACCCGTCCGGGGGGCCGGGTCCCGGGCGGCGCGGGGCCGGGCGGGAGGATGGACCCTCGTGAGCACCCTCGCGGCGGCCACCGAGACGCTGCGCGTCCCGGCCGCGGTCGACCTCGCCGCGATCGTCGTCGGCGCGCTCACCGGCGGGCTGCTGGCCGCCCGGGAGGGCTTCGCCGTCTCCGGGGTCCTGCTGCTCGCGGTCAGCGGCGGCCTCGGCGGCGGGCTGATCCGCGACGTGCTGCTCGCCGAGGGGCCGCCGGTGGCGCTGACCAACCGCGCCTACCTGCCCGCCGTGGCCATCACCGCGGCGGTGACCTTCTTCTTCTCCGGCTGGCTGTCCCGGCTCACCGCGCTGCTGGTGGTGCTCGACGCGCTGACCCTCGGCCTGTTCACCGTCATCGGCGCACAGAAGGCCCAGCTCGCCGGCCTGCCCAGCGCCTCGGTGGTGTTCATCGGGACCCTGACGGCGGTCGGCGGGGCGGTGATCCGCGACGTGCTGCTCGCCCAGCGCGCCGACATCGTGCAGCCGGGGCCCTACAACGCCGTCGCCGCGCTGCTCGGCGCCACCCTGCTCACCCTGCTGGCCGGGCCGCTCGGCGTGGACCCCATCCCGGTGGCGCTGCTGGTGATCGCGTTCGTGGCGGCGTTGCGGGTGCTGTCGGTGTGGCGCGGGTGGGAGGCGCCGGTCGCCGTCGACCTCCCCGGCCGCGCCCGCAGCCGGCTGGCGGCCCGCGACCGGTCCGGGCGGCCGGACGGGCGCCGCCGGGTCCTCCGCCGCCGGATGCGGTGAGCCGGAGCCGCCCGGCAGGATGAGCCGCATGCCCGAGCGGGAGCACGACGTCGTCCTCTTCGGCGCCACCGGCTTCGTCGGCCGCCTGGTCGCCGCCTACCTGGCCGAGGCCGCGCCGCCCGACCTGCGCGTGGCCCTCGCCGGCCGGTCGCGGGAGAAGCTGACCGCCGCCGCGGCCGACCTGCCGGAGCCGGCCCGCCACTGGCCGCTGCTCGAGGCCGACTCCGGCGACCCGGCGGCGCTGACCCGCATGGCGGAGGGCACCCGGGTGCTGGTCACCACGGTCGGCCCGTACCACCGCTACGGCCTGCCGGTGGTGGAGGCCTGCGCCCGGGCGGGCACGCACTACGCCGACCTCACCGGAGAGGTGCTGTTCGTCCGCGAGGCCATCGACCGCTGCGACGCCGTCGCGCGGGAGACCGGCGCCCGCCTCGTGCACGCCGCCGGCTACGACTCCATCCCGTCGGACCTGTCGGTGTTCCTGCTCGCCGAGCGGGCCCGGGCCGACGGCGCGGGCGGGCTCACCGACGTCCGCCTGGTCGCCACCGTCCGCGGCGGGTTCAGCGGCGGCACGGTCGACTCGATGCGCGCGCAGGTCGAGGCGATGGCCACCGACCGGGCGGTGCGGAAGGTGATCGGCGACCCGTACGCCCTCTCCCCCGACCGCGCCGCCGAGCCGGACACCCGGCAGCCGCCGGACGCCATGCCGCCCGCGCTCGCCGCCGAGGGCCGGTGGACCGCGCCGTTCGTCATGGCCCCGTTCAACACCCGGATCGTGCGCCGCAGCAACGCGCTGCAGGACTGGGCCTACGGCCGCGGCCTGCGCTACGGCGAGTCGATGAGCACCGGCCGCGGGATCCCCGGCGTCCTGGCTGCCGCCGGCGTCACCACCGGTCTCGCCGCGGCGCTCGGCGCGATGTCCTTCCCGCCCACCCGGGCCCTGCTCGACCGCGTGCTCCCCGCGCCCGGCAGCGGGCCGAGCGAGGCGGTGCGGGAGAGAGGCTTCTTCCGCATGGTCGTCGACGCCGACACCGAGAGCGGCCGCCGCTACCGGGCGACCGTGGCCGGGCAGGGCGACCCCGGCTACAAGGCGACGTCGGTGATGCTCGGCGAGGTGGGGCTGGCCCTGGCGCTCGACGGGGAGCGGCTGCCGGACCGGGCCGGGTCGCTGACCCCCGCGACGGCGCTGGACGGCGTGCTGGTCGAGCGGCTGCGCGCGGCCGGGCACACCTACGAGGTCGCCGCCCTCTGAGGGTGCCTGTCGTCGAGGAGTGGGGCCCGGAGGGTCCCGCGATCGAGGCGACGAGGGGGCTCAGCTCAGGTCGGGGACGGCACGTGGCCGCGGTGCGACCGACGAGCGGGGCCCGGAGGGTCCCCGAGAAGGGACGCGACCGCAGGGCTCAGCTCAGGTCGGGGACGGCACGTGGCCGCGGTGCGGTCCGGAGGACCGCGATGTCATCGCTCGACGCGGATGGCGAGCAGCGCGACGTCGTCCTCGGCGCCGGGCAGGACCATCCGCCCGAGCAGCCGGTCGCACAGCTCCGCGAGCGGGAGGTCGCCGAACTCGCCCAGCGCGGCGGTGAGGGCGGCGGTGCCGGCGTCGAGGTCGCGGTCCCGCCGCTCGACCAGCCCGTCGGTGTAGAGCAGCACCGTGCTGCCCACGGGCAGCTCGCAGTCGTGGTCGGCGCGCGCACGGCGCGGGTCGACGCCGAGCAGCAGGTCCGCGGTCCCCTCGTCCAGCACGCGCACGCCGCCGCCGGGCAGGACGAGGACCGGCGGGGGGTGCCCGGCGCTGGACCAGCGCAGCCGTGCGCCGCCGCCGTCGGTGCGCTCCAGCCGGGCGAGGACCGCGGTGGCCATCGTCCCGAGCGCCAGCCCGGCCGCGGCGCGGTCGAGCCCGGCGAGCACCTCGGCCGGTGAGCCCCCGCCGGCGTAGCCGATGCCGCGCAGCAGCCCGCGCAGCTGGCCCATCGCCGCGGCGGCGTGCCGGTCGTGCCCGACGACGTCGCCGATCGCGAGCACCACCGCGCCGCCGGCCTCGACGAACGCGTCGTACCAGTCGCCGCCGATGTCCGCGCCCTCCGACGCCGGCACGTACCGGACGACGATCTCGCAGCCCTCGGGCCGGGGCGGCGCGGTGAGCATGCTGTGCTGCAGGGCGTCGGCGAGGTCCCGCTGCTGCTCGTAGAGGCGGGCCGCCTGCAGGGCCAGCCCCGCCCGGCGGCCGACCTCGATCGCGGTCTCGACCTCACCCGGCGTGTGCGGCCCGCGCGCGGCGTCGTTGGCGGTGCCCAGGGCGCCGATGACCCGCCCCCGCGCCACCAGCGGCACGATCAGCGCCGAGCCGGGCGCCAGCCGCAGCAGCGTCTCCTGGTCGGCCGGGTCCGGCAGCGACCGGGCGATCCGGGCGGCGTCCAGCTCCGGGACCACGAGCGGGCGGCCGGTGCGCGTGACCACCCGAGCGGCGTGCTCGTCGCTCATCCCGTGGATCATCGCGTGCACGTAGGCGGCGACGTCGTCGCGGCGGGCCGGGTCGCGGTGCGCCCAGGCCACCTCGTGCAGCCGGCCCTGCTCCTCGGTGACGACGATCCAGCACCAGTCCGCGAGCGCCGGCACGACGAGGTCGGCCAGCTGCTCCAGCTGCTCGCCGATGTCGAGGCTGCCCGAGAGCACCCGGCCGGCGTCGGCCAGCAGCTGCAGCCGCTGGTTGGCCTCGGCCATGGCGTGGACGGCCTCGGCGCGCTCGGCCTGGGACCGCAGCCGGGAGACGCTCAGCGCGATCTGCGCGGTCAGCGCGTCGAGCAGCTCGACGTCGTCGTCGGCGAAGACGTGCTCGGTGTCCCAGAGGACGACGAAGCTGCCCAGCAGCCGGCCCTCGACCCGCAGCGGCAGCGCGGCGAGCGCGCGCAGGCCGAGCGCGGCGCCGACCTCGGCCATCTGCGGGAACCGGGCCACGGCCTCGTCGAGGTCGGCGAAGACCAGCCGCTCGCCGTGCCGGGCGGCGTACTGGGTGGGCAGCGTGTCGTCGAGCTCGATCACGAGGGCCTCGGCCGGCAGCTCCACGTCGGCCTCCGCGGCGGCGCTGGCCACGGTGTCGGCCAGGTCGCGGGCGAGGTGCAGCCGCAGCGCGCCGTCGCCGTCGAAGGCGGCCAGCGCGCTGGAGGACGCCCCGAGCACCCGGGCGCCCCGCAGCGCGATCTCGGCCAGCTGCGACAGCGCGGTCGCGTTGGCCAGCTCCGCGGCGACCTCGGCGACGGCGGCGGCCCGCTGCACCGCCGCCATCCGGCGGGTGGCCTGCTCGCGGGCCTCGGTGGCGTCGAGGACGGTGCCGAGGACCCGCGCCCGCTCGCCGCGGGAGTCGCGCACCACGCGGCCGCGGGACACCGTCCACCGCACGCTGCCGTCGGCGTGCAGGGCGCGGGCCTCGACGGCGTACTCGCCGGCGCCGGCCAGCGCCTGGGCCATGGCCGTCCGCACCGCGGCGTGGTCGTCGGGGTGGATCCGCTCGGCGAGCATCCGGTCGACGTCGAGGATGTCCAGGGGCCCCTCGAGGCCGTGCACCGCCGCGCAGCGCTCGTCCCAGTGCAGCGCCCCGGTGCGCAGGTCGTACTCCCAGATGCCGATCTCGCTGGCCTCGAGGGCGACCTCCAGCCGGGTGCGGGACACGCCGATGGCGGAGCGGGCCGCCGAGAGCTCCAGCTCGGCCACCACCGCGGCGGCCAGGTGCTCCAGCAGCGCGACGTCGTCGGGCTCCCAGGTGCGCGGCCCGGGGTGGTAGACGGCGAGCGCGCCGACGACGAAGCCGGACGCGGACAGCAGCGGCGTGCCCAGGTAGGCCACGACCTCGCCGGAGGTGACGGCGGGCAGGGCGGCCAGCACGCGGTCGGCCCGCGCGTCGGACACCGCCAGCGCCCGTCCCTCGCGCACGACGCGCTCGGAGAACGCGCCGGTGAGCAGCGCCCGCCCGCCGACCACGCCGGGCGGCAGGCCGTGCCCGCCGATCACGGTGTCCCGCTCGATGAACAGGGTGACCTTCGCGTGGCCGACGTCGAGCAGCCGCGCGGCCAGCCCGGACAGCCGGTCGTAGGCGGCGGGACCGGGCACCTCGAGGAGCAGGCGGCGGGCGGCGGCGACGCGGTGCGGGTCCTGCAGGACGTCGTCGGGCGCCGACGGCAGGGGGACGGTCACGGCCCTCCTGTCCTCACGCGACCGGACGGCCGCAGCCGTCCATGGTGCCACGGGAGGCGGCCGGACGGACGGCGCCGTCCGGGTGGCGTCCGCGGTCCCCCGCCCGGGTGAGGGCCGTCGCCGGAGGGGTCGGGCGGACGGCGTCCGCGGCCGACCCCTACGGCATGACGGGGATGCTGACGCGGCGGCTGCCCGACTGCCGCCCCCTGCTCGCCGACCCCGACGACCTCACGCTGGTCTTCCAGCCGATCGTCGACCTCGCGCGGGCCCGCGTGGCCGGGTACGAGGCGCTGTCCCGCTTCCCGGGCACCGCCGGCCCGGACGTGTGGTTCGCCGCGGCCGCCGACGCCGGGATCGCCGCCGAGCTCGAGGCGCTGGCCCTGCACAAGGCCCTGGCCGCCGTCCCGGACCTGCCCGCGGACACCTTCCTCACCGTCAACGTCGGCCCGCACCTGCTCGGCACGGCGCCGGTGCAGGAGGCGCTGGCCACCCGCCCGGACCTGCACCGCGTCGTCGTCGAGCTGACCGAGCACGCGCCGGTCGACGACCTGGGCGCGCTGCGGGTCCAGGTCGCCGCGCTGCGGGCGCGGGGCGCGCTGGTCGCCCTCGACGACACCGGCTCGGGCTGGTCGGGCCTGCAGCAGCTGGCCGCCCTGAGGCCCCAGCTGGTCAAGCTCGACCGCTCCCTGGTCGCCGGTGCCGACACCGACCCGGTGCGCATGGCGCTGGCCGAGATGGTCGGCGAGTTCGCCGGCCGGATCGACGCCTGGCTCCTCGCCGAGGGCATCGAGACCCGCGGCGAGCTGGCCGCCTTCTGCCGGCTCGGCGTGCCGCTGGCGCAGGGGTGGCTGCTCGGCCGTCCCGCGCCCGGGTTCGCGCCGCTGGACCCGGACGTCGTCGCGCTGGTCCGCGGCTGCGCCGCCCGCGCCCGGACGGCGTCCACCGTCGCGAGCCTGCTGCGGCCGGTGCGCCAGTGCGAGGTCACCGAGGCCTTCCCCGGTGTCCCGCCGGTCGTCCTCGTGGGCCCGCAGGGCGAGCCGCTGGCCCTGCGGCTGACCGATCCGCGCACCGGGCAGGCGCACACCGCCCCGGTGTCGCTGCGCGCCAAGCCGACCGACGACGTCACCGCCACCCTGCAGCGGGCGCTGACCCGCTCGCCGGCCCAGCGCTTCGACCCCGTGGTCTGCACCGACGCCGCCGGCGCCGTGGTGGGCCTGCTGCGCGTCGAGGACCTGGCGTCGGCGGCCGCCGCCCGCTGACCGACCGCACCGCCCACCCCACGAGAGGAACCGCCCGGTGAAGACCTTCAGCTGCGGGGACGTCGTCCCCGGCTGCACCGCCTCGTTCACCGCCGCCGACGACGCCGGGATCCTCGGCCAGGTCGCCGGGCACGCCGCGGCCCACCACGGGCTGGCCGAGGTCGGCCCGGAGCTGGTGGCGGCCGTCTGCGCGCGCATCCGCGCCGCCTGACCCTCGTCGGCGGTCCGGCCGGACACGTCGCCGCCCGGGCACGGGTCGCTGACGGTCCGGGGCGGTCCCGGGGAACTGCGGCACACCGCTCACGCTGTGTCGCGGGGGGTCCACCCGCCCCCGGGACGGGTGGGACCGGCGGGTCCGTAGGGTCGTGATCAGGCCCGTGCACTGGTCAGATGCCCCGTCGGCGTGTCACGGTGCCCCGGGCCGGCCCCCCGACGGGGACCGGTCCGTCCCGGGCACCCGCCCGGGGCCGCCGCCGCGGACCCGCGGTCGGCGCCCACCCGGCGGCCGCCGAACCGCGCGGTCGCGACGTCCTGAGAGGAACCCCGTGAACAAGGCCGAACTCGTCTCCGCCATCGCCAAGCGCGCCGACGTCCCCAGCTCCACCGTCGACGCGGTGCTCAGCGGCCTGCAGGAGGAGCTCGTCGAGGCGATCACCCGCGGCGAGAAGGTGGCCGTCTCCGGCCTGCTCACCGTCGAGCGGACCCAGCGCTCCGCGCGCACCGGCCGCAACCCGCAGACCGGTGAGTCCATCGAGATCCCCGCGGCCAACACCGTGAAGGTGACCGCCGGCTCGAACCTCAAGAAGGCCGCGAGCAACGTGCCGGTCTGATCCGCCGGGACCCCCGCCGGGGCGGCGCCTGCCCCCTGTGACCTCGCCCACGTCCCGTGGGTCAGGATGCGCAGGCAGGCGCCGCCCGAGGGCGACGGTGCCGGGACGGAGGAGCACGTGGCGAGCGGACTGACCCTGGAGACCGACCCGGCCGAGGTGGGCCTCGACGCCGGCCGGCTGGAGCGCCTGGACAGGCGGCTGGCCCGCTGGGTCGACGACGGGCAGCTGCCCGGCTTCCTGGTCACGGTGTCGCGGCACGGCCGGCTCGCCCACGTCGGGCGGTACGGCTCCCGCCACGTCGAGAACGGCCTGCCGGTCGAGGAGGACACCCGCTGGCGGATCTTCTCCATGACCAAGCCGGTCACCTCGGTCGCGGCGATGATGCTGTACGAGGAGGGGGCCTTCGAGCTCACCGACCCGATCGCCAGGTGGCTGCCGGAGTTCGCCGGGACCCGCGTCTACGTCGCCGGGTCGGCGCAGAAGCCGGTCACCCAGCCGCAGGTCGAGCCGATCCGCGTCCGGCACCTGCTGACGCACACCTCCGGGCTCACCTACGGCTTCCACCACGCCCACCCGGTCGACGCCATGTACCGCGCGATGGGCCACGAGTGGGGCACCCCGCCCGGCGTCGACTCGGCCGAGGCGTGCCGCCAGTGGGCGTCGGTGCCGCTGGTCTTCCAGCCCGGGTCGGAGTGGAACTACGGCGTCTCCACCGACGTGCTCGGCCGGCTCGTGGAGGTCGTCTCCGGGCAGACCCTCGACGTCTTCTTCGAGGAGCGCGTCTTCCGCCCGCTGGGCATGACCGACACCTCCTTCGGCCTGCGCCAGGACGACGACGTCGCCTCGCTGGCCCGCCTCTACGCCGCGGTCCCCGGGCAGCCCGGCGGCCCGGCCACCGCGTTCGCACCGATCGACGCCATGGGCGAGGCGGCGCACCGGAAGCCCACGTTCCTGTCCGGCGGCGGCGGGCTGGTCTCCACCGCGGGTGACTACCTGCGGTTCTGCGAGATGCTGCGCCGCGGCGGCTCCTTCGACGGCGGGCGGCTGCTCGGCCCGCGGACGCTGGCGCACATGGTCCGCAACCACCTGCCCGGCGACCAGGACCTGGAGACCTTCGGCCGGCCGCTGTTCGCCGAGACGCCACTGCGCGGGGTCGGCTTCGGGCTGGGCTTCTCGATGGTGCTGGACCCGGCACGCTACGGCGGCGTCGCGAGCGTCGGCGACTACAGCTGGGGCGGGGCGGCGTCGACGGCGTTCTACGTCGACCCGGTCGAGGACGTCGTCGTCAGCTTCTACACGCAGCTGCTGCCCTCGAGCACGCTGCCCATCCGGGCCTACCTGCGGGCCCTGGTCAACCAGTCGATCGTGAACTGAGGTCGGGCACCTCCGCGGACGTGCACGGTGCACGTCCGCGGAGGTGCACCGCCCGGCCTACAGGTAGCGGCGGTAGACGACGGTCGCGACCATCGCCGGCTTGGACGCGCCCTCGACCTCGACGGTGACGTCCATGTTCATCGCGATGCCGCCCTCGAACGGCGTCGCCGAGGCCAGCGTCGCGCCCGCCCGCACCCGGCTGCCCACCGGCACCGGCGAGGGGAAGCGCACCTTCTCGGTGCCGTAGTTGACGCCCATGCGGAAGCCGGTGATCTCCACGATCTGCGGCACCAGCGAGGGGATGAGCGACAGCGTCAGGTAGCCGTGCGCGATCGGCCCGCCGAAGGGGCTCTCCCTCTTCGCCCGCTCGGGGTCGACGTGGATCCACTGGTGGTCGCCGGTCGCGTCGGCGAACTGGTTCACCTGCTCCTGGGTGACCTCGACCCAGTCGCTGTAGCCCAGGTGCTGGCCGACGAGCCCCTGCACACCCTCGACGCCGTCCACGGTGGTCTGCGCCATCGCCTGTCCTCCTGTGTCCCTCGGTCCGGACCGCCGGTGGTCTGGTTGGCTGACTCCACCACATCGGCCGGGACGGAGGCGACGGGGTGCTGCGACTGGGCCGGCGGGACGTGCCCGACGGCGGGCTGGTGGTCATGGCGATCGTCAACCGCACGCCGGACTCCTTCTACGACCGCGGGGCGACCTACGAGCTCGCCGCCGCCGTCGAGCGGGTGGACCGGGTGGTGGCCGAGGGCGCGGACATGGTCGACGTCGGCGGGGTGAAGGCCGCCCCCGGCGCGGAGGTCTCCCCCGCCGAGGAGATCCGCCGCACCGTGGACCTGGTCGCCGCCATCCGCGCCGCCCACCCGGACCTGCCGATCTCGATCGACACCTGGCGGGCCGAGGTGGCCCGGGAGGTGCTCGCCGCGGGGGCGGACGTCGTCAACGACGCGTGGGGCGGCGTCGACCCCGAGCTGGCGGGGGTCGCGGCCGAGGCGGACGCGGGCATCGTGTGCACGCACGCCGGCGGCCTGCCGCCGCGGACCCGGCCGCACCGGGTGCGGTACGACGACGTGGTGGCCGACGTCGTCGCCCGGACGACGGCGCTGGCCGAGGCCGCGGTCGCCGCCGGCGTGGACCGCGAGCGGGTGCTGGTCGACCCCGGCCACGACTTCGGCAAGAACACCCGGCACTCGCTGGAGGCCACCCGCCGGCTCGGCGAGCTGGTGGCCACCGGCTGGCCGGTGCTGGTGGCGCTGTCGAACAAGGACTTCGTCGGGGAGACCCTCGACGTCCCGCTCGACCAGCGGCTGACCGGCACGCTCGCGGCGACGGCGGTCAGCGCGTGGCTGGGCGCCCGCGTGTTCCGCGCCCACGACGTCGCCGCGACCCGCCAGACGCTGGACATGGTGGCCTCCATCCGCGGCGACCGTCCGCCGGCGCGGACCACCCGCGGCCTGGCCTGAGCCGGCCGGGCGCCGTCCGCCGTCCACCGCCCGTCCTCACCGCGCGGTGCCCGACCTCACCCCGCAGCGCGAGGCCGGGCACCACACCGTGGGGACGGCGGCCCCCGACGGGCGCGACGGAGACCCCTTCCGCCGCGCGGCCGGACGGATCATGCTCGGGTCGCCCGCCGGGGCGCCGGGTCCCGCGGGGACGGTGCCGGGGAGGCCGTCATGACCGAGCAGGCCGCAGGCGTCGAGGAGTCCCGGGCCCACGGGCCGCGGGTGGTGGTGGGCGTCGACGGGTCGGCGGGGGCGCGGGCCGCGCTGCGGTTCGCCCTCGACGACGCCGTCCGCCGGGACGTGCCCGTCGAGGCGGTCACCGTGTACCGCCCGCCCGAGGCGTGGATGGACTTCGACGTGGTCGGCGACGTCCACTACGACCGGGCCGAGGCGGCGGCGGTGGAGCGGGCCGAGAGGTTCGTCGAGGAGGTGCTCCGCGAGGTCCCGGGGCCGCACCCGGTGATCCACGTGACGGCCGTCCTCGGCTCGGCGGCCGAGGGGCTGGTCCGGGAGTCGGAGGGCGCGGACCTGCTGGTGGTCGGCAGCCGGGGGCACGGCGGGTTCTCCAGCGTGCTGCTCGGCTCGACGGGCCTGCAGTGCGTGCTGCACGCGCCGTGCCCGGTCACCGTCGTCCACTCGGCCGAGGCCCACCGCGAGCGACTGCACCTGCGTCGCCGCACCGACGGCGAGCGGGTCCGCACCCACCGCCGCCGCTTCCGCCGGTCGCGGGCCGACTCCACCGCCTCCTGACGCGGCCGGGTCCCCCGCTCGGGCGGCGCTACGGTCGCGGCCATGGCCGCTCCCGGGTTCCTCACCGCCGACGAGCTCAACACCCTGCTGCCGGGCACCCTGCCCGGGCTGATCGGGCTGGCGGTCACCGCGCACGAGCCGGGCCGGCTCGAGGCCGCCCTCGACGTGCGCCCGGAGCTGCTCGCGCCCAACGGCTACCTGCACGCGGCCACCGTCGTCGCGCTGGCCGACACCGCCTGCGGCCTGGCCACCCGCGCGCTGCTGCCGGACGGGTCGGCCGGGTTCACGACCATCGAGCTGAAGAGCAACTTCCTCGGCACGCTCCGCGAGGGCCGGCTGCGCACGGTCGCGACGAACGTGCACGCCGGCCGGACGACGCAGGTGTGGGACGCCGTCGTCGCCTCCGACGCCGGGAAGACCCTCGCGCTGTTCCGGTGCACCCAGTCGGTGCTCTGGCCGAGGTGACCGGCGAGTAACCCGCGTGTCGCGCGACACACCCCGGGTGTGAGACTGGCGCCACTACGCACGCCTAGAGGAGGAGCACCGTGGCTCTGGCCAGTCGTTACCCCGACGTCGAGATCCCCGACCAGTCGGTACCCGAGTTCGTCCTCGCCGGCGGGGCCTCGCGTCCCGACGCGCCCGCGCTCGTCGACGGTCTGACCGGCGACTCGATCAGCCACGGCCAGCTGGCCACCTACGTCGACCGGGTCGCCGCCGCGCTCGCCGCCCGCGGGCTGCGCAAGGGCGACGTCGTCGCCGTCCTGTGCCCCAACACCATGTGGTACCCGGTCGTCTTCCACGGCATCGCCCGCGCCGGCCTGGTGATGAGCCCGATCAACTCGCTCTACACCGCCCACGAGGTCGCCTACCAGCTCAAGGACTCCGGCGCGAAGGTGCTCGTCACCGTCTCGCCGTTCCTCGACCGGGCGCTGGAGGCCACCGAGCAGACGCCGGTCGACGAGGTCATCGTCATGGACGGCGCCGAGGGCCACGCCTCGCTGCTGGACCTCATCACCAGCGACGCCCCCTCGGTCGAGGTGGACATCGACCCGGCGGACGACCTGGTCACGCTGCCCTACTCCAGCGGCACCACCGGCCTGCCCAAGGGCGTCATGCTCACCCACCGCAACCTGGTGGCCAACGTCAGCCAGTCCCGCCCGCTGGTGGAGCTCGTGGAGGGCGACGAGCGGATCATCGCCGTCCTGCCGTTCTTCCACATCTACGGGCTGACCGTGCTCATGAACCAGGGCCTGCAGTGGGGCGGCACCGTGGTCACCCTGCCGCGGTTCGACCTCGAGCAGTTCCTGCGCACGATCCAGGACCAGCGGATCACCCGCGCGTTCGTCGCGCCGCCCATCGTGCTGGCCCTGGCCAAGCACCCGATGGTCGACCAGTTCGACCTGTCCTCGCTGCGCAGCATCACCTCCGGCGCCGCACCGCTGGACGAGGCGCTGGCCCAGGCCGCCCAGGACCGGCTGCGCAAGGGCGCCGCCGACGGCGTCGTCGTCGCGCAGGGCTACGGCATGACCGAGCTGTCGCCGGTCTCGCACACCACCCCGGACGCCACCCGGCTGCCCGAGGGCGTCACCGAGGTGCCCAAGGGCTCGGTCGGCCTGGCGCTGCCCAACACCGAGTGCCGCCTGGTCGACCCGGAGACCGGCACCGACGCCGCCCCCGGCGAGCGCGGGGAGCTGTGGGTCCGCGGCCCGCAGGTCATGAAGGGCTACCTCAACAACCCGACGGCGACCGCCGACACCCTCGACGACGAGGGCTGGCTGCACACCGGCGACGTCGCCATCGTCGACGAGAACGGCTGCTACACCGTCGTCGACCGGGTCAAGGAGCTGATCAAGTACAAGGGCTACCAGGTGGCCCCGGCCGAGCTCGAGGCCGTGCTGCTCAGCAACCCGGCGATCGCCGACGCCGCCGTCATCGGCGTCAAGGACGAGGAGAGCGGCGAGGAGCTGCCCAAGGCGTTCGTCGTCAAGGCGCCCGGCGCGGAGATCTCCGAGCAGGACGTCATGGACTACGCCGGCAGCCGGCTCGCCCCGCACAAGAAGATCCGTGCGGTGGAGTTCATCGAGCAGGTGCCCAAGTCCGCGGCCGGCAAGATCCTGCGCAAGGACCTCAAGGCCCGCGCCTGACGGTCACGCGACGGCCGGGTTCCCCTCCGGGGGAGCCCGGCCGTCGCCGTTCCCGGGGTCACCAGGGCGTGCCGAGGACGGCGTCACGGGTGCGCGCGTGGCGCGCGCCGGCGAACCGCAGGACCAGCCGGGCCGGGCGGGACGCGGTCTCGAGCACCGTCACCCGCTCGGCGGGGTGGCAGGCATCCAGCAGCCACGGCAGCGTGAACAGCGCCTGGGCGGCCGGCAGGCCCCGGCGGGCGGACCGCTCGGCGCGGCGGCGCTCGGCGGCGGACACGTGCTCGTCGACCAGCGGGAGCACGCCGGCCTCCTCGGCGTCCAGCCGGGCGGCGACCAGGTCGGCGAGGGCGGTCAGCGCGACGGCCAGGGCGGGGGCGCCGGCGCTGGCGTTCCGCGCGAACAGCGGCAGCGCCAGGACGGCCCGCGTGAGCGCCTCGTCGAGGGCGGCGTCGCCACCGGGGCGGCGCAGGTCCGGGCCCCCGCCCGGCAGCACGACGCGGGACACCGCGGCCTCCAGCCGCCGGCGCAGCACCGCGTGCGCCCGGACCTCGGCCAGCACGCCGCTCGTCCAGCGGACCAGCTCGCGCTGCCGCTCGGGGCAGCAGGACTCGTCGAAGGCGATGCCGGTCAGCGCCTCGGCCACGACCCGGGTGCCCGAGCGCAGCGCCCGGTGCAGCAGCGCGTGGTCGCCCAGGGAGCGGACCGAGCCGCGGCGGGCGGGCGCG
Source organism: Geodermatophilus sp. SYSU D00684 (assembly GCF_054050455.1). Classification (NCBI taxonomy): domain Bacteria; kingdom Bacillati; phylum Actinomycetota; class Actinomycetes; order Geodermatophilales; family Geodermatophilaceae; genus Geodermatophilus; species Geodermatophilus sp. SYSU D00684. The sequence continues at coordinate 188,020 of NZ_JBJGZI010000005.1, forward strand.
CGGCGGACGGGGGCGGGGGACGTCGTCGTCGGGGTGCTCGTCGTGGTCATGGTGGGGACGGTGCCGCCCGGTCCCTGCAACGGGCTTGTGGCCTGCTTGGACGGCGCCGCCGGGCGTCTCAGGAGCGTCGCGCGGCCGCCGTCGGCGGGACGCCGACGATCCGCTTGTACGCGCGCGAGAACGCCGCCTCCGACTCGTAGCCCAGGTCCCCCGCCAGCTCGCCCACCCGCGCCCCCTGCCCCAGGGCGACCGTGGCCAGGTGCATGCGCCAGCGGGCCAGGTAGTGCATCACCGGCTCCCCGGCCAGCTCGGTGAACCGGGCGGCGAACGACGAGCGCGACATGCGGGCCTCCCGCGCCAGCCGGGTCAGCGTCCAGGCCGAGCCGGGCTCGCGGTGCAGCGACGCCACGGCCCGCCCCACCTGGGGGTCGCGGAGGGCCCGGAGCCACCCGGGACCCGTGGCCGCGGTGTCCAGCCACGCCCGGACGGCCTGGACGACCACGACGTCGGCCAGCCGGGTGATCACGGCCTCGGCGCCGGGCCGGTCCACCGCGGCCTCGTCGGCGAGGACCCGCAGGAGCAGCGGCAGCCAGCCGGCCCGGGCCGGGTCCGACCCGCCCACCACCAGGACCGGCGGGAGCAGGCCGAGCAGGTGGGCGGCGCCCGGGCGGTCGGGCTCGACCACCCCGCACACCATCGCCGCCGGGGACCCGCCGCCGTCCAGCCGCAGGACGGAGTAGTGGTCGCCCAGGTACCGCTGCGGCAGCAGGTCGGCCCGCCCCGCGACCGGCGACCCGTGGCCGCTGCGCAGCAGGTGGCCGCGGCCGTGCGGGACCAGCGCCAGGTCCCCGACGCCGAGCTCGTGCCGCTCGCCGTCGACCTCGAGCAGGCAGCTGCCCTGGGTGACGGCGTGGAAGCTCATGCACCCGGCGAGCGCGGGCATCTCCAGGCCCCACGGCGCGGTCGCCTCCGCCCGGCAGTAGAAGGTGCCGCGGATGCGGAGGTCGGCCAGCACGCCGCCGAGGGGGTCGACCGGCGCCCAGGGCCGGGCGGGGTCCCGGTCGGTCCCGGCGTCCGCGTGCACGGTCCCAGCCTGCTGACGCCCGCACCGGGCGTCCAGGCCCGCCGGACGAACGGGCACCGACCGCGGACGCGCGGTCATGGGCCCCGGCCGCCCCGGCCGCCAGTGTCGACGGCGACCGGCGACGGGCGCCGGTGGGACCGGGAGGAGCAGGGACGTGCGCGTTCTGGTGGTGGGTGCGACGGGTGGGTCCGGACGGGCGGCCGTGGAGGCGCTGGCCGGGCAGGGACACGAGGTGACCGCGTTCGCGCGGCGGGCGTCGGCCGCGTACGCGGGGCGTCCCGGCGTCCGGGCCGTGGACGGCGACGCGACGGCGCCGGGTGACGTCGGCCGGGCGGTCCGCGGGCAGGACGCCGTGGTGGTGACCCTGGGCATCAGCGAGTCCCCGCTGCGGGTGCGCCTGCGGGGCAGCCGCGGCACCCCGCTGGACGTCCGCTCGCGGGGGACGGCCGCGGTGGTCGCCGCGATGCGGGAGCACGGGGTGCCGCGGCTGGTCGTCCAGTCCTCCTACGGCGTCGGGGAGACGCGCGGGCGGCTGCCGCTGTCGGCCCGGCTGGTCTTCGCCCTGCTGCTGCGGCCGCAGATCGCCGACCACGAGCGGCAGGAGCGGGTCGTCCGGGACAGCGGCCTGGACTGGACGATCGTCCAGCCGGTGTACCTCACCGACGGCGACGAGCCGGCCGCGACCTCGCCGGCCGGGGACACCGAGGGGATGCACGTCTCCCGGCGGGCGCTGGGCGGGGTGCTCGCCGACCTCGTCGCCGGGGGCGGGGACGGGCGCTGCGTCACCGTCTCCGGCGCCACGGCGCCCGTGGCGCCCGTCCGGAGCGCCTGAGAGCCGGCTCGCGAGAGGTGGGGGGCGAGAGGGTCCTCCTAGGGTCGGGGGCATGCGTGCGGTGATCGCGAGTGGACCCGGCGGCCCCGAGGTGCTCGGCTGGGGTGAGGTCCCCGACCCGGTGGCCGGTCCCGGCGAGGTCGTCGTCGACGTCGCGGCCACCGCCGTCAACCGGGCCGACCTGCTGCAGCGGGCCGGCCACTACCCGCCGCCGCGGGGCGCCAGCGAGGTCCTCGGCCTGGAGTGCAGCGGGATCGTCAGCGAGGTCGGCGAGGGCGTGACCGGCTGGTCGGTGGGCGACGAGGTGTGCGCCCTGCTGGCCGGCGGCGGGTACGCCGAGCGGGTCGCCGTCCCGGCGGTGCAGCTGCTCCCCCGCCCCGCCGGCGTGGAGCTGGCCACCGCGGCCGCGCTGCCCGAGGTCACCTGCACCGTCTGGTCCAACGTCTTCCAGCTCGCCGGCCTGCGCCGGGGCGAGGCCTTCCTCGTGCACGGCGGGTCCAGCGGGATCGGCACGATGGCGATCCAGCTCGCCGTCCGGGCCGGTGCGCGGGTGTTCACCACCGCCGGCAGCGCGGCCAAGCTGGAGTTCTGCCGCGAGCTGGGCGCCGAGGTGCTGGTCAACTACCGGGACGAGGACTTCGTCGAGCGGGTGCGCGAGGAGACCGACGGCGCCGGCGTCGACGTCGTGCTGGACAACATGGGCGCGAAGTACCTGGCCCGCAACGTCGACGCGCTCGCCGTCGGCGGCCGGCTGGTGGTCATCGGCATGCAGGGCGGGACGAGGGCCGAGCTGGACATCGCGAAGCTGCTGGCCAAGCGGGCGTCGGTGGCGGCCACGGCGCTGCGCTCGCGGCCGCCGGCCGGCCCGGGCGGCAAGGCGGACATCGTCGCGGCGGTGCGGGCGGAGGTGTGGCCCGACGTCGAGCGCGGCGTGGTCCGGCCGATCGTCGACCGGCGGCTGCCGATGTCGCGGGCGGCCGAGGCGCACCGCGTCGTCGAGGCCAGCGAGCACATCGGCAAGGTGCTGCTGCTCCCCGACGCGTGAGCGCCTAGAGCAGCGCGCCGCGCAGCGCCGCCACCGAGTCGATCACGTAGCCGACCTCCTCGGCGGTGTTGTAGTGCACCAGCCCGAGCCGGACGGCGCCGCCGAGCTCGTTGACGCCGAGCGCGTCGAACAGCTCGCGGGCGTAGAAGTCGCCGTCCCACGCGCAGATGCCGCGGCGGGACAGCTCGGCGGCCACCTGCCGCGGGCGCATGCCGGGCACGGTGAACGACAGCGTCGGCGTCGTGTGCTCGGGGAAGCCGACCACCTGCACGTGCCGCATGGCCCGCAGCGCCTGGTCCAGCCAGTCGAACAGGCTGGTCTCGTACGCGGCGACGGCGGCCATGGACGCGCGCAGCCGGTCGCGGCGGCTGCCGGTGGCGTCGTCGCACAGGCCGGCGAGGTGGTCGACGGCGGCGGTGACCCCGGCGTAGAGCTCGAACGGCGGCGTGCCGGTCTCGAACCGGTCGGGGACGCGGTCGGGCGTGGGCAGCAGCCGGTCGGGGGCGAGCTCGGCGAGCAGGGCCGGGTCGGCCACCACCGCGCCCACGTGGGGACCGCACCAGGTGTAGGCCGACACGGCGAGGAAGTCCGCGCCCAGGGCGGCCTTGTCGAGGTACACGTGCGGCGCGGCCTGGACGGCGTCGACGAAGACCAGCGCCCCGACGGCGTGCGCGCGGGCGGCGATCGCGGCGACGTCGGGCCGCGTGCCGATGGCGTTGCTGGCCGCCGTCACCGCCACCAGGCGGGTGCGCGGGCTGATGAGGTCGTCGTACTGCCAGGCGGGCAGCTCACCGGTCTCGATGTCCACCTCGGCCCAGCGCACGACCGCGCCGACCTGCTCGGCCATCTGCACCCAGGGCCGGATGTTGGCGTCGTGGTCGAGGCGGCTGACCACCACCTCGTCGCCGTAGCGCCAGGTGCGCGACAGCGCGCGGGCGAACGCGTAGACGAGCGAGGTGGCGCTCGGGCCCAGGACGACGCCGGCGGGCACCCCGCCCACGAGGTCGGCGACCGCGGACCGCGCGCCGGCGACCAGCGCCTCGGTGCGCGCCGACGCCGGGAAGACCCCGCCCCGGTTGGCCACCGGCACCCGCATCGCCGAGGAGACGGCGTGCACGACGCTCTCCGGCATGAGCGTGCCCGCCGGGGCGTCGGTGTGCACGAAGCCGTCGGAGAGGCCGGGGAACAGGCCACGGACGCGCGCGACGTCCAGCCGTGGCTCCCCCGGGTGCATGCGGGCGACCCTAGTTGGGCGCTGCACCAGGACCGCCGCCGCACCCGGCACCCCGCCGCCCCGCGTTCACCCGGCGACGGCGAGGGGCAGGATGGAGGCATGACGGCACCGGGGAACGGCATGGAGCGTCCGCAGCAGGTCGTCGTCGTGGGTCCCGACGGACGGCCGGTCGGCGCGATGCCCGTGCCCACCGGCGGCCCGGACGGCGACGGCGACGGCGCGCCCACCGTCGGCGAGATGGTCGAGCAGCCCGCCAAGGTCATGCGGATCGGCACGATGATCAAGCAGCTGCTCGAGGAGGTCCGCGCCGCGCCCCTCGACGACGCCAGCCGGGCCCGGCTGCGGGACATCCACACCTCGTCGGTCCAGGAGCTGGAGCAGGGCCTGGCGCCCGAGCTGTCCGAGGAGCTGCGCCGGATCACCCAGCCCTTCGGCGAGGGCGAGACGCCGTCGGACGCCGAGCTGCGGATCGCGCAGGCCCAGCTCGTCGGCTGGCTGGAGGGCGTCTTCCAGGGCATCCAGACGGCGCTGTTCGCCCAGCAGATGGCCGCCCGGGCGCAGCTGGAGGAGATCCGGCGCGGGCGGGCGCTGCCCGGTGGCACCGCCGAGCAGCGCCCCGACGGGGGCCAGTACCTCTAGACGAGATCGCCCGTGCACTTCCGCGGAAGTGCACGGGACGACTCCGCGGACGTGCACAGCGGGGCGGGGGCGCGGCCGGGGGCGGGGGGGGGGCGGCGGGGGGGGGGGGTGGGGTGCGGGGGCGG